>CAINWE010000154.1 GCA_903854365.1 Oligoflexia bacterium | reverse complement strand
TTAATCGCCTTGCAGAAGGAGCTGGATGACTCCACCAAAAAGGCATCGCTGGAGTCGGGGGCGCTTTTAAGGCAGGAGGTTGCAGAAAATGATATCGCGGACGTGGTGGGGCGATGGACCGGTATTCCCGTTTCCAAGATGTTGGAGAGTGAGCAGAAAAAGCTCCTTCAGATGGAAGAAAGATTGGCCGAACGAGTCGTCGGTCAAGGCAAAGCGATTGCTGCCGTGTCCCATGCTGTGCGTCGATCGCGAATCGGACTTCAGGAAAAACATCGTCCAATCGGATCGTTTCTCTTTTTGGGGCCTACCGGAGTAGGTAAGACAGAAACGGCTAAAGCTCTCGCAGAGTTTCTTTTTGATGATGAACAGGCCATGGTGCGGCTCGATATGAGTGAATACATGGAAAAACATTCAGTGGCTCGCTTAATCGGATCTCCTCCCGGATACGTTGGCTACGAAGAAGGTGGGGCTCTCACGGAGGCGGTGAGACGCAGGCCTTATGCCGTCATCCTTCTGGATGAGGTAGAAAAAGCGCATGTCGATGTTTTTAATGTTTTTCTACAGATTTTAGATGATGGTCGGGCCACCGATGGGCAGGGGCGTACTGTTGATTTTACAAATACGCTGATTATTATGACATCGAATATTGGAAGTCAGTTGATTTTGCAGGAGTCGGACCCGGTTTTGCGTGAAAAAGGGGTCTGGGAAATGGTCAGGAGGCACTTTAAGCCAGAGTTTTTGAATCGAATTGATGAGGTCGTCACGTTTGCTCATCTTGAAAAGACACAATTAATTAAAATTATTGAACAATATGCTCGCCGCCTGAATCAGCAACTTTCAGATCGTGGCTTGTCGCTTGATTTCGATCAAGCAGCTCTTGGTCTGCTTTGTGAGAAGGGGTATGATCGAGACTATGGAGCCAGGCCCATGAAAAGGGTTTTTCAGCGGGAGATTCAAAACCCATTAGCCGTCGAAATTTTGACGGGAAAATACGCTCCAGGATCAATCATTCAGGTCAGAGCTTCAGAGTCCGGGTTTGAATTCCAAAAAAAATAAATATAGAAAACAAAGCTAAAGAAAAAGTACAATTTTCTTCAGTCGTTGTTTGATATCTATCGCAGTCTCTTCTACACTATAAGAGAGCCCTTATGATTGAGAGCTCGAGTAAACGGAGGGACTGGCCATGGAAATCACAGAGGTGAAAGTTTTTCCTGTCGACGAGGAAAAATTGAAGGCCTACATCACGATCGTTTTGGATGAGTGCTTTGTTGTCCGAGATTTGAAAATTATCAGCGGGACTGCGGGATTATTTGTAGCTATGCCCAGCAAGCGCAGAAAAGACGGTTCTTTCAAAGATATCGCCCACCCGCTGAATCAATCGACTCGGGCAACGATGGAAAAAAAGATCCTCGATGCGTATTTAGCTGAGATCAAGAAGCCGGGCGGCGCTACCACTCATTCCGCTGATGAGGCGGACCGGGCGGATTCCGCTTAAGGTATTTGATTAGTCGGATATTGGGAGATGTTGCAGGGGGGTGGACGGTAGCCGTCGATCCCTCCTCGTTTTATTTGTGCATCTAGTCACTTGTCCAATTGCCCAGTTGCTGAACCTGTGTTATCGATGGGGGCAGTTGGGGCGTCGGCAAGTGGTAAGCTAGCGGATTTTGATTCCGCCATTCCTAGGTTCGAATCCTAGCGCCCCAGCCACTTCACTTTTGGGCGGTCCAAAACAGTTGGGATTCCAGACGCCAATTTCCGGTCCCAGTGAAATCCGCTAGACAAACCGGCCTCATTCCTCATACTTTACTCGGGTGCAGCACTCGGTAGTTTCAAAAGACGATATGACGTTCACCAATGCCCCTAACCTTCTAACCTTGTTTAGGATGGCATTTGTACCTGTGATTGTGGGGCTCCTCTTTATGCGAGACCCGAAGTGGGATGTCATCGCAGCAATTGCTTTTACAGTGGCGAGTGTAACGGATTATTTAGATGGCTATATTGCGCGGACTCACCAGTTAGAGACGATCTACGGAAAACTCATGGACCCACTTGCAGATAAGTTTCTGGTGGTGTCGGCGCTGATTATGCTTCAAGAGTTGGGGCGCATTCACCCAGTGGTAGTGATCTTGTTGATTTGCCGGGAGATGGCCATTACTGGGCTTCGAGCCTTGGCCAGCGCCGAGGGTGTGGTGATTGCTGCATCCAGTACTGCCAAGTGGAAGACTGCGACTCAAATGGTTGCTATCCCCTTAATTATGGGCCAAAACTTATTTGGTTTACCGATCTACCCTTTGGGTATGGTCCTGCTCTATGTTTCGTTGGCCATTAGTATGTGGTCTGCTATTGATTACCTAGTCGGGTTTTTCTCAGGCTTGAAAGCGGCAAGGAAGTTAAGAAGCCAAGAAAAAGCCTTAGCTCGTAAAACCCGGATCGCATCCCGGGCCGCTCGCTTGAGGGCCAAGGCCAGCCAATATGGCCTTCTGGACCCGCATTAGCGAGATCGGGCTTAGAACTGACCGGCCTTGATTTTTGAGGTCATTGCGACCACGAAAAACAAAACCACGAGGGTTTTCATCAGAAAAACCCGGTCGGTTCGGCAGTATGTCAGAAAAGCTTTTAACCTAATCATCTTGTTTTCATTCTAGCTCTGTTGAACTCCTTGGCAATGTGTAAACCTTGACCTATGCGAAGTTTTTTTCGACTTTTGGACGTTAAAAGTTGAGAAGAGAGTTGAGTTGCGAGGGTTCAATTCTCCGTCCGCGAAGTCTTGGGAGGGGTAGACGTCGATTCTGGACTTGGATCAATTGGTTACTTGTAGTAGAACGACTCAATCCGTCCTTGACGGAGCTTTCCGTCTGTTTGTGCCCAGGTGGTGGAATTGGTAGACACACTCGTTTCAGGGGCGAGCGCCAAAAGCATGCTGGTTCGAGTCCAGTCCTGGGCACCATACTTGAGGTGCTTCATTTTAAAGGGAATTTGAGCCCGCAGAGCCGATTCTGATGTTCGGGGCAAAACCCAATTAAATCGTGTGCCCCGCATTCAAACACCAAGCAATGCTTCGTTGCATTCCTTCCCTTAATTCCACTCGTGGCTCGTATCCGAGGAGTGGTTGAGCTTTTTCGATGGTGCAGGCGATATTCTTATTCATCGTTGTCTGGCGAAATTTATCAAGAGCAATTAACTCAGTACAGCGATCAAATTAGCGTTGTACTCCTCTCATGCCGGCACCCAAGCGGTTCTTGCAAATGATTCGTAACTCCACTAGAACGGAAAAAATAAATTGTTTTACCGCCTGAGCAAGCGAAATTCCGAATCAGTAGACCGGAGCATATTAGGTTCATGATGGTGATGGAAAATGAAAAGAGCCTTATGAAGTGGATCAGAAATTTTGATTTTTCCTTGCATTTCTTGACCTTACTTAGATTCATTTCTTATGCCTATCGCCCCAATCCGCACTGGGTTTTTAACAGCGATAGGCAACCTCAGAGTATCCTTTTCGCATTAAATATTCTGCACGAAAGACTTCAGTCGCAATTCTCGTTTCAAACCTTCAAAACATTCTATAGTGGGACAACTTGTTTGGGTTGTTAATATGCTATTTATAATTCAGTCTGCAGTTGCATTAAGATTCAAAGCTGATTTCCAGGAGACCTTTTAAGAACGACCGTAATCGGTTGAAGGTGTTTGCTTTGCCTAAAGTGGTTTAGGTTTTTTGAACCATCCGACGCATAGTTGCAGGCATGGAGATTTAATTAAGAAGAAAGGATAATCATGTTTCAGAGCTCTGTGAGTAAAGTGACTGTAGGCTTTCGTTGGTTGGTCGGCAGTCTAGTTTTTTGCCTGATTTTTTCTGTTTTTCAATTCAACTTTTTGCGGACCGCTGATCCAGGTTTTTTTCGAAATCATCAGTTGGACTCCGAACAATTAGTTGTTCTCTCTATGCTTAATTCTACTCCTAGTGCTCGTTCGCGAATGCTGGGGCTTATCGAACCTGCAAGCGGACAGACTATTGAATTTACCTCGGAGCTGCTGGCAAATGGGAAGGGGCTCGATTTAACCGCTAATCGAATTTATGACAGTCAGCTGGGCCTTCAGGGGCGGGTTTTTTCCTCGATTCATAAGATTGTACGTGGGCATTTGCAAGGTTATCAAAAGATCAATTCAGCCTTAGTTTCGGCAATTTTTACAGTCCTCACGGTTTGGATTGCTATTGAATTTGGCTTTTTGAGTGGTGTGGCTTTTTGCTTTACAGTGGTTGCTTCACCTTGGCTTACGGCATTTGCGAGAAATCTCTATTGGGTTATCTGGACTTGGTACTTGCCCGCAATGGTCATAATCTATTATGGGAGAATGTCTTTCGTCACCGATGGAAAAGTCCCGCTAAAACTGAAGGTGGTTTTCGCGTATTTTATTGCAGTTTTGCTTAAATGTATGTGCGGTTATGAATATTTGTCTACCATCTTGCTCGCGTCTTGCGTTCCTCTTATTTACTTTGATGTCAAACAAGGCTTACGCTTAAACTTAATTTTTCAAAAAATGTTTGTTTTAGGTGGTGCAGGTGTAGGGGCCTTTCTGACTGTTGTGATGGTCCACGCACGGGTCCGAGCAGACAGCTTCACTATGGGACTTCATATGATTGCCAGTGATGTTGTAAGGCGCACTTATCCACTCGGCCAGGGGGAGTCTCTCTCTCTACAAGGGGTACCTAATCAGGTGTCATTTGCTGACGTCATTAAGCCGTATTTTTTTCAATGGAATCAGGCTTCGCCGTTTCTGGCGAGAGTACCGTTGTCATTTAGCGCAGTCATGTTTGTTTTTATTGTGAGCGCTATTTTGCTTATTGGCAAAGGACAGCCAAAGTCTAAAGGGTTGGGATATTCTTTTTTGTTTAGTTTGTTTGCGCCGTTGTCATGGTTTATTTTAGCAAAAGGGCATTCTTATCATCATACTCACATGAATTTTGTTTTATGGCACCTACCAACCGCTTTAGTCGGAGGTGTGTGTCTGTCCTATTTAGTATTTCCGGGCAAAAGCTTGGAATTAAAATAGTCTCCCAGTGGGGTGGTTTAGGTTTTCGGATTATAGCAGCCCAAGCAGGCTCTGAAGAGAACCAAAAGCACCGAAAAGTTCCCGCGTAGGCTGCTAATTTTGGTGGGCACTTCTCCTTTCGGGTATTTACGGCTGGTCGGCAACTCAATGCAGTGGTATCCCAGCCTCGGTGCTCGATAGGATAGGTACGCCAGTAATTCGTAGGTGGCGAAACTGTCGCGGAATGGGTCGATCCTCGGGTCAAGTAGCATGCGCCGGCTATAGCCACGAAACCCTTGAGTGGTATCTGTCCAGCGGAATCCAGAAAATAAGCTTAAAAGAGGGGCATGGATAAATCGAATGGCGAAGTCCCTGATCTTCGGCGTATTTTCAGCTAGACCCCCTGAAATAAATCGGGATGCTTGAACGAAGTCTACCCCTGCTTCTAGGGCACCTATAAAAGATGGGATTGCCGAAGGATCGTCCTTATCATTGCCGTCAATCGTAATAATTCCTTGGTATCCCTGGTCAAGAGCAAAAGCATAAGCGCAGCGAAGCTGGGCGCTCAGCTTCCCCGGACCGGTTTTAGTAATGAGGCCAATCACGCCTTGCTTTTTGAGTGCATGTGGGTCGAGCGAACCATCCTTGCTACCGCCGTCGATGATCATAATGTCTGCGGTTCGATGGGTTTGCAGTTGTTCCAGTTTACTCATGAGGCTTTTGATTCGTTCCCCTTCATTGATGACAGGAATGACGACACAAAATGATTTTCGCTTGCCTTGCCAAAAGGTTTGTTCAAACGTTGGCACTTGCCATGAGGCTTTTGGTTGCGGTGATGTGCTTGGGGGGGTGTCCATTTGATGATTCAATTCCTCTGATTAGGTCGGTTGATAAAATTGCCTCGCCACTTGAATTGCCCTCTCAATGGAGATTAAGTGGGGTTCACGTTGGGTTGCCACCATTTCAATCGTAACCAGTGACTCTGGTAAATATTTCGAGAGTGCTTGATAGATTTTGCTGTGATGGGTTCCTCCATCTCCGAGAGGTAAGAGGTCTGGTTCGCTGGCGTGTACGTGCCCGATGAGGTGAGAAAAGGATTGCAGAATCAGTTGCGGATCTTCCTCTGAAATGGATAGTGCGCCGGTATCCAGTTGCATTTTAATTGCTGGATGATTTGTGAGTTCGACCACGTGCGCAGTGTCGGGAGTCGTAGTCATGAAATTTGCTCCATAGCGCGAGGGATTGGGCTCTAGGCAGATGAGTACCCCGAATGATAAGGCAATATCGCCTAGTTTCTGAAAAAAGGGGACGGCAATCTCCACGGCTTGCTGATCAGTAAGTCCGGATCTGTCACGATTCTTGGGCGACCCGAAAACTAACCGAGGGGCTCGTAATCGAGACGCGATTCTGCAGATTGATTCGAGATGTTCGAGGAGATCTGCTTGCACTCGTTGCGGGCCAAAAATATTCAATCCGCTTGTCCCAAATAAGAGTGCCTGCATGCCCGTAATTTCAATGCCTTGTTCGGCCCAGCGGAGTCTTACCTGGTCGATTTCATCATTGTTCGTGAGAGAGGGAGTCGGAAAATATTTGCCAGGCGCCACGTCGATGGCGTCAATACCGTAGGTTTTTAAGAGATGTATGACTGCATCGTCTTCGTGAATGTCCCAGGCAATATTTGATACGGCTAGTCTCATGAGGGCAGTCCGGAGTTGATTTTTAAATTGATCCTAGCTGCTTGCACATAGGCTCGGGTCGCCAAAAGGGTCTCTCGGGCGCTGTATTGGTATTTGCCAGAAGCGCCGAAGGCTAATGCATGCTGAGTTTGCACGTCGTAAGCAGGTGGTTCCTGATCGAGTTGCTGGTTAAAAGACTGACCGAAGGCGTATTTGGCAATATCAGCAACGCTGATTGGAGCAGCAGTCAGGTGAACTAGGCGCAGAGAGCATTGTATCGCAGTCTGAATGTCTTGCCAGAGGTTGACCATGGGGTAGAATTGGAAAACGCCGCGCGACTCTACTGTGCTTAAATTATTACTATGCATAAAGTCAAAAATAATATTCTTGCGAAGTCCCGGGCCAACTAGTCCAGGAAGCCTTACGATTAAGTGATTAGAAAAGTGACTTTCAACAAAAGTTTCTAGCAAGCGCCGATGGAGGCCATAAGGATGTAAGTCAAGTGGGTCGATCAATGTTGTTTCGTCGACGTTTCTTGGATATTTGAAAACGTCCACTGTGCTAATTAAAATAAATTTACTGCACTGCACTGTTTTTAAGTGGCTGATGAGAGCTTCAATGTTTTTACGGTCTGCATGAGGTTCGCGGTTTGCGAGCCATTTTTGGGCTGGCGCCCCTGCGCACACTACTGTGTCAAATTTTTTTCCGGAGATGTCACTAATATTAGTTGAACGATAGAGACTGTCGAATTGCGTTTGCCTGAGCAAAGTTGATCCTACAAAACCACTGTATCCAATTAAAGCGGTGGGCATTTGATTTTCCAATTTTTTATCTTCCTGTTTCAATTCTGGGCTATTTTAGAAAGCTTTGTCTAATTTTTCTAAAACGTCATAAATGTTATCAATTTTTGCTCCTAAAATCGAAAAATAATTCGGTAATGAAGCGGGCCTCTCAAAGAGGATAGGCCTGCCGTCATCGGACTCGCTTTTGGCAAGAATTGTCTTAATTTCAAACAGTGATTCCACGTATTTTGAATCGAGAATTGAGGGCACGTAACGACCAGCGTCTCTCATCATTCGATTGCTCCGAGAAGCTTGCGGGTATTGGGCGAGTTTGTCGTAGGGATCGCAGCCGGGCTGATCTAGCCAATGGGTATGCGGCGTGTAGCGGACGTGCGAAAGCGTGTGCAGTCCTTTTGCTGGGAAAGGCATGAGAGAAAAAAATGGACCATCCATTACTGTGATTCCTACGTCTTTAAGCTGTTTGGGAACGTCGATGAGTGCCATTTCTGCGAGTTCTTGTTTGATTGTAGTAGTGGTTTGGGGCAAGTCTCCCCGTATTTGGTTGATGCCACTATAAGAGCAGTTGAAGAGGTAGTTGCAAAGAACAGAGCTTTGCTCAACCTGATCACTGCCTACAATGGTTGCAGTGAGGTTGGTCTCGTTTTTCAGAACTTGTGTTACACGGGTATTACACAGAACCTGTACGCCCAGCTAGAGGAGGTCCTTTCTAGCTAACGTAGCTAGGTGATTTGCGTCAAAGACATATTCCTCAGTAATAAAAACATCCTCGATGAGGCGAGGTTCAAAGAGGGCGCTCAACTGCGAGGGAGCAGGAGTTAGTTGAGCGCCGATTTTTGAGCAGAATTTTCGAAATTGTTGGGAGCTTACTTTCGAGTTCGTGCGAGCGATTGCGTAAAGATTGGTAAAATCTCGTTTGATGATGGTGGGCCAATCTCTCAGAAATCGGGGTAAGTTCACACGACTTCGGTAGCCTGTTGTGAGGCTTCTTGGGTAGTGATATCCGGTGTGCACACGCGCTTGATTTTTAAATGAAGCCCGATTGAGCAGCTCAGGCTCTCGTTCTACTAAGAGGATTTTCTTGAGCTTGCGATTTTTTGCAAGATAGAGTGAAATAGCGACTCCATAAAAGCCGCCTCCAATGACTAGAGCATCGTAATGCTTAGAATGAAGAGCCATCGGGTAGCTGTGGATGTGTCAAGAGTGGGTTGACTTCTTCAATGTTGAGTTTGTGGCGCCCTGTGATTCTTGCGCTCGTCAGCTCTTGAGCTACGTGATAGAGAGGGCCTTCGCTCGATAGGGTAGCCATGTGTAGAATATACTCACCCAGTACGAAAAGGACCAGGGAGAGCAGGAAAAACATTCCTGATTGCTGAAGTGAAAGGCTGATCCAGCCTGGTGCGACATTGGATTTTAGAAAACCGACTGCGACCACGTAAACTGAATAGACTAGATTGGCAATGGCGCCGAATATCGATAGACCAGTTACTATCCTCATTGGAGCCCGAGTGGTCGAGACCAAAAGCCGGATGCCGCGATCAATACCATCACTTAAGCGCTTGACTTCAGTCCTTCTCGGTGGCGACCGATAGGTCAAGTGGGCACTTGAAAATCCGCCTTTCGCGGGGAGGTATCGGTAGGTCATTGCAGGTTGAGGGTGCTGGAGAATGAAATTGACTAAGCGCTTGCTCAGCATGCGATATTTAGGGGCTTCATTGATAAGATTGATACCATTCAGCCAAAGATATAAAAGATTAAATACGCCGTTAGCAGTGCGATAGGCTAAGCTTTGCGGTGTCTGAATTTCGTTTTTGGCAAACACTACATCAGCCCCGCTGAGAGCAAGTTCAATCATTTGGGGTAAAATGTCGACGTTTTCAGTCATGGGATCGATAGCGACTACGAAATCCCCAAGAGAGTTTTCTAATCCTACCCAAGAAGCTGTATCTAGGTCGACTTGTTTGGTGAGAGCATAAACCTGCAAGTTCGGCAGTCCATCCTCTCGAGTCAGCTGTTTTAGTGTGGTGAGGCTGTTGTCTTGAGATGCATTGTCGACTACGATGAGTTCGTAATCGCTCGCAAGAAGTCCTAGAGTCTTCGTGGCCTCAACTAATATTCCTTCGAGTTGATGGGCTTGGTTACGTAAGACTAAAATGACGGATAAAAAGACTGGATGAGAAGCCATTGAGTTCATCTCGCGTGGGTGCAAAGTTAATTCAAAGAGATCAAAACTCTATCCGCAGCCCACACGTTGTCAAGTGGATTGTTAGGGGGTGGGAAAAATGCGCCGAACATCCAAGCGCTCTAATCGATTCTTGATAGCAGAAGACATGGAATGCCCCCGTACATGCCGGACGACTTAATTGGTTCGTTTGTCATCTTGTGAGAGTCCACAAGAGTCAAACACTTTTTGATCCTGATTGGACAGGATTGCCGCTGAGCAATGCATGACTCGGGATTCACAATTTGCGGGAGAAATACTGGCCGAGGTCAATTTCTGCGATAAGGATAATCCCTGCGAAAGTGCCAGCGATTGTTGACCAGAATAGATACCGAAAATCTGCTGCGGGAGCTACCAGAAAATAGGGTAAAGTATATAAAATGCCGGAGCTCGCAACGGCGAGAGCGAGATGCTTGACAGGGCCTGCTTCAAGAAGAATCAGGCTCGCAACGAGTTCCAACAGTAAAAGGCAAAGCCAAAGCCAGCCCGAAAAAATGGCACTGCCATCGACTGACTTCATGGAGCGTGCGACCCATGCTTTTGCGTGGCTCATTCCGATGAGATCGAGAGGTTGGAGTGCTGGAGTTGAGAGGTGGACTTGCCTTTTCTGTAGCAATTTGGCCCGGTCCACAGGGTCTTGGGGTAATTCGTAAGTATAATGTCTTTTATTCATTAAGTATTGAAAAATTTTCAAGCGATGTTCGATATAGTGTCGAGGTTCTTTCAAAATAGCTCCTAGCCAAGCTGCGTGAAGTTGGTGCTGCAGCATCGCATCCCGATTGAGGGGCAGGATACTAACGGAGGTGTTGTCGTTCGGAAAAATTAAATTGTCCGCGTTTCCTAGTTGGCGGGTGGATCGCTCGTATTCCTTTGCAACGTCCTGCAATCGATATCCAGGCGTCTGTTTAATGTGATCCGGAAAATAGTCATGTTTTGAGAGGGTTGAAATCCCAGCTAGATCGAAAAGCTCAACATATTGGAAAGGATAGGAATTGACGGGTTTTATGACGAATTTACTGATGGCAAAGACAAAGCCTATAACCAGCGTGAGCATTAGTGTAGACAGGGTGCAGGTAGCTGCGCTCTGTTGGAGGGAGGAATGCGCCGCATATCGCTTGTGGGTGAACTGATGGCCGCACAAGACCAAGATGGGCAATAGGGCAAAGCCGCCGTTGGTGCGAAATCCTAAGCTGCAGATCAGCAAGGCAATTGACAGGCCAGTCCACGCTAGTGAGTATTTCTGTTCGATAGTTCCGAGGCCGGCTAAGCCAGCCGCTAAAAGCATAGCAAAAGCGAACTCTACATCTTTCCAAATAGTTCCCGCAAAATTAGTAAAAACCGGGCTGATGAACGCTAGTGGAATCAGAAGTGTAGTAGCAGGCCTTCGACCTAGAGCAATCAGTTTTGCCCAGCAGAGGCCTCCGGCGGTGAGCAGGCCCAGTTGGAAGAAAAAGATGGATTCGTGGTGCCCCGTTACTTGAATCATACCCGACCAGAGATAAGCCATAAGTGGGGGGTGCCAGTCGTAGTACTGGCCAGTGAGAGCCTGGGCCAATTGGTCTGCTGAGTCGTAGGTATAAATGCCCGGGAAAAAGGCTAAGAAGTGAACAAAAACTGTACTTAAAATGAGCAACGCAGACCACTGAAAATAGCCGCGGCCCCGCGGTGAAAAGGGCGTAGGGCCAGTAAGAACCTGGGGGTTTATAAAATCGGGTGTCATAAAATCAAAAAGGCACGATCCAAAGGATTTTAGGGAGTGGCATTTTTCTGTGCTGTGTCACCTCAATAGGAAATTAACCTAAAACGTCTTTTTGTTCAGTTCTTTTTGTAAGGATTAAAAAATCGTAGGAGTTTCCGCCCCTACTTATTCTGCAGCCTTTCAGGATATCCTCGTTGCCTTAAGGCGATTGACTGCTTATCTTATCTGGAGTACTAGAAAATCATAGAGGTTCATTCATGATTCACCCTGCTTTATCGGTAATTGTGCCGACATTCAATGTACGGAATTACGTCCGTCACGCACTGGAGTCGCTTTGTCGACAGACGTGGGAAGATCTCGAAATCATCGTCGTGAATGATGGTTCTACTGATGGCAGTTACGAAATTGCAATGGAAGTGGCTGCTCAAGATTCAAGGCTTAAGCTGATTGATCAACCTAACGGTGGATACGGCAAGGCGGTCAACGCAGGGCTAAGGGCTGCTACAGGCGAGTATATTGGTATTCTTGAGCCCGATGATTTTGTGTCAGACGAAATGTTTGAGGTCTTGCTGAAGGCTGCCAATAGGTCAGGGGCTGACCTGGTTCGATGCGATTTTTTCAATTTTGAAGATGGCCAGGATCTAAAACATACTGATTATAAACGAGCGAATAATTTAAGACCCTTAAAAAAGCAGCCGGAAGGCTGGATTAGTGTTTATCATCACCCTAAGATTTTCTTCTCTCAGCCGGCGATTTGGTCTTGTATCTACAAACGAAACTTTTTGGAGAGGCATAGTATTACGGTACTAGAGACGCCAGGAGCGAGTTTTCAAGATTTGCCGTTTTTTTTCGAGACGCTATTTTGCGCAGAGCG
>CAINWE010000153.1 GCA_903854365.1 Oligoflexia bacterium | reverse complement strand
GATTTTGCTGGGGAACTAGGATTCGAACCTAGATAGCCAGAGTCAGAGTCTGGAGTCCTACCATTAGACGATCCCCCAATGGCATTTCAGAGCCAAGATTCATAACCCGAGCTGAGCTTTCCTGTCCACACCAAATCTCGGACGTGCCTTTAAAGTCTAAAGATTCTCGACCTTCTGCAAGCGGGCCTCCACTAAGTCCCACGGCAAAAGTACCAAAAGCTCAAATAATCCTGCGCTGACAAGTCGACCCGTGACTACCAGCCGCATCGGCTGAGCGAGGTCGCCGAGTTTGATGCCATGCTGATCCCCGATTTGACGCAAAAACGCATCCATATCGGTAGGACTCATGCCTAACTGTGCCAAAGAAGGAGAACTCCCCCACACCTCTAAGTCTCCTGCAGCACGAGACTCGGCAACCGGTTCACGACTCAAGGCTTCCGCCACTCTGCCCTGGAGGACCTGCAAAGCGTGCTTCACAGCCGCCTGAGTGGCGATCTTTAAACTTGAATCTTTGTTCCACTTTAACCCACTCGAATCCACCTCAATGACGCCCGGTGCACAGAGAGGAACCATTTGATCCGCCAACTCTTTCATCAACTTCACTTTCGGCTGAATTAAGGCAGCGATCTTAATCCCCAAAGGGGATGACGCACGACTCAAACTCGCGGCAGTAAAAATAGGTGCGTAATCTTCAACGACAATCTGAACTAACCGCTCCGAAGAAGCCTTTCTCACGTGCTCACCATTCAGCCACAGTAACTTCTCGGTATTAAAGACTGCTGAGCTTTTCTGCACATGATCAAAAGAAAAATGAGTGATGAGTTCCTCAATCGTAAAAACCTCTTGATCACCATGACTCCAACCTAAGCGTGCCAAAAAATTCAGCAAAGCCTCGGGCAAGTACCCCTCAGCCCGATAGGCGTTCGCAGATACAGCACCATGCCGCTTGGATAACTTTTTCTTGTCCGCGCCTAAAATCATCGGAAGGTGAGCAAACTGCGGTAAAGGATACTGAAAAAAATGATACAGATGAACCTGCTTCGGGGTGTTATTAATGTGATCATCTCCCCGTAAAATGTGGGTCATCTTCGAATGCACATCGTCCACGACATTAGAAAGATTATAGGTGGGAGCCCCGTTTGAGCGAATCAAAACAAAATCATCAATATCTGCATTTTCAAATCGGATTGGACCCCGAATCAAGTCCAAAAACTCCACACTCCCCTCCAAAGGAATTTTCGCTCTAATGACGTGAGACTGCCCCGCCGGATGATCGACGCGACTTCGACATCGCCGATCATATTGGGGCTTTTTCCCCACTTTCATGGCGGCTTCTCGCATTTGCTCGACCTCAGCCTCAGTGCAATAACACCGATACGCATGGCCCGCAGCGACTAGCTCCTCGGCCCGCTGCCGATACACTTCTAAGCGATGACTTTGAGCAAGGGGGGCTTCATCACAATTCAAGCCAAGCCACTTCAAAGAAGCTAAAATATCTTGAGTAAAGCGTTCTTCAGAACGTTCTAAATCGGTATCTTCAATTCGGAGTAGAAACTGCCCTCCCCGACCTCGGGCGTAAAGCCAATTAAATAAAGCAGCCCGCACTCCTCCAATATGAAGAAATCCCGTCGGAGAAGGGGCGAATCGCACCCGAACTGGCGAGCCTTGAGCGAGAGATTCTTTAGACCGGTACTGACTAACGGACGAATTATTTTGCATCATCATCTGCTTCACCTATCTGCTTGACCTTCAAATTCTACTTTAAAACTTTACCCTGCGGACTGCAGCACGGGTTCCGCCTGTTTCACAGATCGCGCCGATACCCAATACAAGCGCTAGAGATCCTTCGTTTTTGGATTGGGCTGCTCGATGCGAGTCAGTTTTTCCTGGCGCTCCGACTGCAGCGCTTCTGCGTAACGCAAAATAGCCCCTCGGTCACGATCATTGAGCCGAAATACCAACCCAGCTCCAGGATGACCCTTCTCTGCAAAGCGCTTCGCTTGATCAATTTGCGCAATTGAAAACGGACCTTGTGCACGACCAGCATCATGACAACCCGCGCAACTCTGCACAAAGAGCTTCTCCCCCCGCATTGCAGACGGATCGGTTCTTCGTTTAAGAAAAAGGTCGGCAAACGTATGCCGATAATTAGTCAACTCAACCTGAACTAAATTTGAAACAAAAAAGCTTTCAAGCGGCAACTCCTCACCTTGAATCTTCGGTTTAGACGTCCAAGGCACCACCACACTTAAAAGGCCATGAGACTCCCTCAGAGTCGAGCCCTGATGAACTGCTACCAAAAGCGGATACTTGGTCATCAACGCACGAGGCACTAAAGCCTGCTGGCCGGAGCCCCCCTTCAGCACGATTAAATCAATTTGGGCTCGACTCTCGATCGGCAATCCCTCTAAGGTCTGATCGACCAAGCTTGCCAAAAGAAAGCCCTCCGACTTCACCACTTGGCCACTCTGAGGATCTTTTTCGCGAGCAACAGAACGCTTAAAGCGAGAAAGATCTGGCAGCGCCCAAGTTTTGAGGTCTTGATGGAGCCCAGGGGCAT
The DNA here is from genome assembly GCA_903854365.1 of Oligoflexia bacterium. Classification (GTDB taxonomy): domain Bacteria; phylum Bdellovibrionota; class UBA1018; order UBA1018; family UBA1018; genus CAINWE01. The sequence goes on along the minus strand of CAINWE010000153.1, from coordinate 141 downwards.
TCACAGTAGCAGTTAACCGAAACTTCGGTTCATCCACCCAGCGACCCGACTGCGGCTGAGCGACTGCCAACCTAACACCCAAAAACCCCACAAAGAACCCTACCAGTAAAGAGACCTTCATCCGAATCTTTGACCTCTCCT
>CAINWE010000152.1 GCA_903854365.1 Oligoflexia bacterium | reverse complement strand
TCCGGATTTCAAAACTATGATGGATCAATGCGCTCTAGCCAAATTCCAAAAGGAAATACGATTTTAAAGCTTTCTTCACGGACTCTCCCAATTGAATATTATCCCGCTGGCATCCGATCCCTCGATGCAGATCCCTTTTTGATCGTGGTCGGCTCCACTCCCTCTACACACAGCATCAGCGCCTCCAGCCTCGCCCAAAATTCTCGCTGCAGAACGAGCGGTGGGCTACCCCGCGATTCTAAAAACAGCCCATTACTCGGGCAAGGCCGACCAACCCTGCCTTCAGGAATGAGTTGCTCGACCACTCAAGCGATTCCACTCAAGAATCCACAAAAAGAGACACCTACTCCCAGTTCTCAGATCCTCGACTGGATCCTTCCCGGAATCCTCGCTGGCTTCGCACTTCGCATTTTGATTTTCTTGCGTCAGCTCGGTGGCGAGACTAGAATCAATCCATGAAACACTACTTCAACCTGGGGATGATCCTCACGGCACTCGCTTCAATGAACTCCCTGATTGACAACACGTGGGCAAATCAAGAAATACCCCTCAAATCCCCACCCAATCCGCCGCACGAGTCGGCCGTTCGATTCCAATCAGAAAAAGTTTTTATTGCTGATTCCAAAAAAACAAAAACCCAAATCAAGGATGGTCTGATCATCGGAGGCGATCGCGCGATCGATCAAGTCGTCATCAAAGATATTCGGTTTTCTTCTCAGGCGGGCTTCGAGAGGATCGTGATCGACTTGGAAGGCACCCGCAACGGAGAAACGATGGCCATCCCTCGCCCGCCGTACTTTCAGATAGAAGTCAGCCCAGCACAAAAGCGAATCGGGGTCTCCGTTTGGGGCCGTCCCGAACTCCGTTTTAACGCACGAAAAGTGCACGCCGTTTTTAAGAAGAGCGCCCTTCTCAAGGGTATATCGCTTCTTCCTAAAATCGAAGATGACTTTTGGACCTTCGCGCTTCCGATCAAATCAGACACCACGGTTGAAGTTTTTGAACTCACCCAACCCGTTCGAATTATTATGGATATCAGCAAAAAAAAGAGTTAAATCCAGAACTTAAATAAAATACATGAGGCCCAAAGTGAACATGAATCGACACCTATTTTCCTTCAAAGCTTTCGTCGCTCTCCTCGGAATCACGGGTTCACTTCAAGGATGCTCCAGCTTGCCCGAAGTGCGAACTCAAGCCTACGCCCAACTCAAAAGTGAAAAAACCTTCGAAACCGATTTCGAGTCTACTTGGAAGGCCATCGAGTCCGCCCTACGCCTCAATACCATCACCTCAAGAAATCCGAGCGAAGTCACTCCGCTCGAGTTCAGCCAGCTCCCGCAACGCACTTTACAAACCGACTGGGTTTTTTCGCGTTCTCGGACCAAATACATCGACTACCAAGTCGACGGCTTCCCAAGAAAAACTTACTTACAAAATCGGTTCAAGTATCAAATTCTAGCAGAACGCCTCTTAGGCGGCATCAAAGTCCGCGTGATGACTCAAGAAGAGATTGAGAGACTCGATGCTCGGGGCAACCCCGTCGGCTACACCCAGATCGGCGAGCCAGATTCCAGTCTGGCGAGTGATTTAATAGAAAAGATTAGCCAGGAATTAAGATCTGCGCCTTGATTTTCATCAGGGACTTGTCAGGGGCCGAATCGTGTCCATTATAAACACACAGGACACTATTTATGGCAGACGAAGCATCGCAAGAAAAAGAGATTCTCCCAAGTACCCCCGTAGTTACGCAGGAAAGCGCGCCACAGCCGCCTGCTCCGGCCAGCAGCTTAATTCTTCCTGACCAGATTCTGCCCCCTAATCTTTTCATTCTCCCCGTCAATCATCCCATCGTTTTTCCTACACTTTTGGCTCCCATTTTGGTGTCGAATCCCCGATTCATTGGCATGATCGAAGAGGCCATCAATCGCCACAGGATGATCGGACTCCTTCTCACTCGAGAGGGCGACGTTAAGGAAACTACCAAGCCCGAAGCTTTGTACGACGTCGGCGTTGCCGTAAAAGTCATCAAACGCCTCAAAATGCCAGATGGCTCCGTCAACCTCCTCGTTCAGGCCATGAAGCGCTTCCGGAGCCGTAAGATCTTGTCCGACCACCCATACATCGTCGTGGAAACCGAATATCTCAATGACATCATTGAAAAATCGAACGAAATGGACGCGCTCACACGCTCGGTCATTAGCGATGTCAAAAAACTCTCCGAAAGCAATCCTTTCTTCACCGAAGAAATGCGGCTAGCCATGATCAACGCTCCCGGCGCTGGCACCGTCGCTGACTTAGTCGCCTTTGCGCTCGCACTTCCGAAGGCCGATGCGCAAGACTACATGGAAACTCTTTCCGTAAAAGCTCGCTTTGAAAAGCTTTTGCTCCATCTGCGCAAAGAGCGCGATCTCGCTGACCTACAACGCAAAATCAACGACGACGTGAATTCGAAGCTCAACCAACTTCAGCGTGAATTCTTCCTCAAAGAACAACTCAAATCCATCAAACGCGAGCTGGGCATCGAGGTGGACGGCAAGGATCAATCTTCTCGATCTTTTCGAGAACGAATTGAAGCGGCCCAAATGCCCGATGAAGTGAAAAAGGTAGCCCAGGAAGAACTCGAAAAATTCGAATCGATTCCCGAACAATCCCCCGAGTTTAATATTTCCAGAAACTACTTGGAAACTCTCTGTTCGCTTCCATGGAACCGACAGACCGTCGATCTCCTTGATCTAGCGAACGCCAAGAACGTCCTTGACCAAGAACACTTTGGACTCGATCGGGTGAAAGAGCGAATTCTCGAATTTCTTGCAGTTCGAAAACTAAAAAATGATCCTAAGGGGTCCATCATTTGCCTCGTAGGCCCACCAGGCGTAGGCAAGACTTCCATTGGCCGTTCCATTGCTCAGTCTCTCGGCAGAACCTTTTTCAGATTTTCATTAGGCGGCATGCGGGATGAAGCTGAGATCAAGGGACACCGCAGAACTTATGTGGGCGCTATGCCCGGAAAGTTCATTCAGGGTCTCAAACGCGCAGGCTCAAAAAATCCAGTACTCCTCCTCGACGAAATCGATAAATTAGGGCAGAGCTTTCAAGGTGATCCGGCAAGCGCTCTCTTGGAAGTCCTCGACCCCGAGCAGAACTCTGCGTTTTTGGACCACTACCTCGACGTACCTTTTGATTTATCTCAGGTTTTGTTTATCACGACCGCCAACTCTACGAGCTCGATCCCGGCCCCACTTTTAGACCGCATGGAAGTGATTGAACTACCAGGCTATACTCTCGAAGAAAAAGAGGATATCGCCACTCGGTACATCATTCCCAAGATTTTAGAAGCGAATGGACTCAAATCCAATCAGATCCGGTTTGATTCATTGACGATTCGAAAAATTATTACGGACTACGCCCGTGAACCCGGCTTGCGATCCCTTCAAAAACACGTCGACCGAATGACTCGAAAAGCGGCTGCTCAAATCGTGCAAGAAACCGAGGCAGCAGTAAAAAAGAACCCTCAGCTCACTTTCAGGCCAAAGCAGATCCGAATCAAGGAGGCCGAACTCATCCATTGGTTAGGACCTAAAAAATTCTATCATGAAATCGCGGAAAGGATCAGTTCTCCTGGCGTCGTCGTCGGCCTCGCCTGGACATCCACAGGAGGGGAAATTCTCTTTATTGAAGTCACGGACATCCCTGGCGCAGGAGCACTCAAACTGACTGGCCAAATGGGCGAGGTCATGACCGAAAGCGCTAGCATCGCGTGGAGTTACGTTAAAAAGTACAGTCTTGCATCACTTCGCCTCGACCCCAAATTCTATAAAGAAAACGACCTACACTTGCACATCCCGGCAGGAGCTATTCCAAAAGATGGGCCGTCCGCGGGAATTACCATGGCCACTGCCATTTACTCCCTAATTTCGGGGCGCCGCGCCAAGAATAAGGTCGCTATGACCGGTGAGCTTTCCCTCACCGGGAAAGTCCTACCGGTCGGCGGGATCAAGGAAAAACTTTTAGCCGCCAAACGCGCCGGAATTCAAACGTTGATTTTGCCTAAACTCAACGAAAAGGACCTATACGATGTGCCCCAGGCAGCGCTCAAGAAGTTAGAAATCCACTTCGTGAGTCATATCGATGAAGTATTTCCAATTGCACTCGCAGATGGGGCTTCTACCAGGTATCCCAAAAGTCGAAAGCTCAACGACTTGCTTTCGACCAAGCGCTGACTCCCGTGCGAACGAGCCTCAAAACCGACCTGTTATGCCGATCACCTATCCAGCTCGCAGTCCATCCGGGGTTGGATTTACTCGAGAAAAGATGGGAAGAATTGCAAACGGCATACCCCCTTTAGCTCAAGAAACAGTCGACATTAAGTCAGTCTCTCGGTAATCAAAAATATACGGCTGCACGCCGACTTTCCAAGGGGGGAAGCATAGCATGATTACTTCATCTCTATCGATTCAAGGACTTGCCTTACCTACTATTCCAGAATTACTGATTAATCCAGACCTTCCCATGATTCACCGTGACCTCAGCTGGCTGCAGTTCAATGAACGAGTTCTAGCGGAAGCACGATCTGAGAACAACCCATTGCTAGAGCGGGTCAAATTCCTAGGAATCTCATCAAGTAACCTCGACGAATTCTTCATGATTCGGTATCCTTCACTCGTTCGATCCATTCAACTCTCCTACCCCACGCAATCTTCTGCCACGCTTCGATTGATCCGTATTCGAAATGACATTCTCAGCGCAGCCCGAACTTTTACACAAAGGCAGGCCACTATTCTTGAAAGCCTCGAGGCCCAACTCGACCCCCTCAAACTCCATCTCTCACCTGACGGCGCAAAAAATGGTCTCAATGCTCTTATTCAAAGAGCTATTTTTGAAGAGAAAATATTCCCGAAAATCCCGCCCGTTGAAGTTTTTGCTCCACAAAAGCTTTGTTCTCTCGAAAACCTACAACTCGGAGTCGTCTACAATGACCAATTCTGGTTCAAAATTCCAAAAACGATCCCACAAGGTTTTTTCAAATGGAATGAAGTGACAGGCGAACTGTTCAGCTACTTTTTAGATGAACTCCTCATCCAATACCTAGGCCAAAAAATCGGCTCAAAAAACCCTCCCGTTTTATTTAAAATGACCCGGGATTCTGACTTTACCTTAGAACTTGCTGATCTCGATCCAGAATCTATTCCGGACAGAATTCGTGTCGGCCTCGGAAAACGCGAAAAAGGAAGGCCAACTCGCCTCCAATATAGTGGAAGACCCAATAAGAAGCTCCTCACACAAGCCGCCAGCGCGCTTAAACTTCTCAGTCATCAAGTCATTGAAACCCAGGGTACACTTTGCCTCTCCGCGGTGAGCGAACTACCCACCCATGCGCCTGAACACTTAATTCAGGCCCATCAACTCTGCTACCCACCGCTCCGGTCGAAGATTCCGATTCCGTTTCGCGAGCCGCAACTCATTTTTGACCACCTCGACCGTGAGGACCTCCTCCTACATCACCCCTACGACTCATTCGAGGCCTTTGAGAACTGGATCCGTAGCGCTTGCGAGGATCCTGAAGTCATCCAGATCGAACAGACCGTCTATCGAATCGACACTATCTCCTCAGTCATGGAAGCATTGAAAAAAGCCGCTTCATCAAAAAAAATCCGCGTAATGATCGAACTCCGCGCACGTTTTGACGAGCTCAACAACTTAAAAGTAGCAGAAGACCTCAAAGCAGCCGGGGTAGAAGTCGCTTTTGGATTTGGAAAGCTCAAGCTTCACGGCAAGGTCTCTCTCATTACCAAGCAAACTGGAGGAGACCTTCGCCGCTACGCCCACCTCTCGACCGGCAACTACAAAGCATCCACTGCTCGGCAATATACGGATCTGGCGATTCTCACCTCTCATCCCGAAATTGCGTCGGACGTCCGTTACTTCTTTGATCGAGTTTTTGCGGGGCAAGTACCCCAAGACTTTGAACAGCTGATTCCCGCGCCGGCAAAGCTTCATCGACGACTCTTGAGTCACATCGACTCGGAGATTCGCGCCGCCGAGGCAGGCAGGCCTGCTAGAATTTTCGCAAAGGTCAATGCCTTAGTCGATGAGACGGTCATTCACCAGCTTTATCGGGCCTCTCAAGCCAAGGTACAAGTTGACTTAGTCGTGCGAGGAGCATGCTCACTCGTCCCAGGAGTTCAGGGCCTCAGCGAAAATATTCGAGTCATCAGCATTGTGGATCGATTTCTAGAGCATAGTCGCATCTACCATTTCGGCGACGCGAAGGCGATTTACCTCTCCAGTGCTGACTGGATGCCAAGAAATTTTTATTCGCGGCTAGAAATTGCATTTCCTGTTTTGGACCCAGACATTTATCGGTATATTCAAGAGGTCATCATCCCTGTTTCGCTGGGAGACACGGAGAAGGCAAGAATGCTGACACCCGAGGGCAGATGGAAACGCTATCGTCCCTCCCAACAGAACAAAGGGGAGATTTCTAGGCGCTCTCAATTTTACTTCGAGGAACTGGCGGTCCGCGATTACGAAGGCACTCCCCTCTGGAAAAAAGGTAGCTCCGCAGAAAAATAAAATATGCGAATCGGAATTATTGATCTCGGTACTAACTCCGTTCGTTTTGATGTGCAATGGATCGGGTCAGGTCATCGGGTTCGCCTCCTGCACCGTGAGAAAATCATGGTTCGTCTCGGCCATGGGGTTTTTCTCAGACAACGGTTAGACCCAAGCGCAAAACGAAGAACCGTAGATGCCCTTTGCAGCTTTCGTAAAACTGCAGCGAAGTTCAAAGCCTCGAAAATCATCGCATTTGGCACCAGTGCCCTCCGGGATGCCTCAGACGGAGAGTCGTTTGTCCAACAAGTCCTGAAAAGGACGGGAATCGAAATTCGAATTATTTCTGGCGAAGAAGAGGCTCGCCTAATTGCTCTCGCGATCCTGAAACACGAGCAAACTCCCAAGGGCCCTTTTGCCCTCCTCGACATGGGCGGTGGCAGCACTGAACTCAATCTCTGTCACGACGCCCGCTTGATCGAATCTTGTAGCTTTCAACTCGGAACTGCACGGCTGCAGCAGATTTTTCTTCCTCAAGCTCCGCCTGAGATCTCAAAAAAACCCCAGCTTCAGGCGATTCAAAACCTGAGAAGCCACATCCGAGCCACCCTCGCTTCAGAGCCTCGAGAGCGACCTTGGCCCGAGGTCTCGCTTGTCATCGGCTCGAGCGGGACAGTTCGAGCTGTTGAGCGCATCCTCAAACGGCATTACGGTATAGAGGGGATTGACCGGGAGCATTTAGGCTCGCTAGTGAAACAAATGACTGGACTCTCCAAGAGAGAACTCCTTCTGATTCCCGGAATGGAGTCTAAACGAGTCGAGATGATCTTAGCGGGAGCTATTTTGCTCGAGGAACTGCTCGACTTCTTAGGTTCCCAGAAACTCACCACCACTCGCTATTCACTTCGCGATGGGATTTTGGATCGCGAAATTCTAGTCCTCTCTCACTCAGAGGCAGTCGACAGCCGCTTTCAACTCGACGAAATTTATCAAAAAGCGGTTCAATTTGGACTCTCTTTAGCCTATCTGAAAGGTAAAGTGAGAGCTGCTGAAGAAGTCTTCGAGAAGACTCAAACTTTGCACAAACTCGACCAGGACTGGCTGAGATATCTTTCTGCAGCGATGATACTTCATGAAGTCGGCTCTGCAATTAGTCCAACCAGGTTCGAAGCCCACTCATACTATATCGTACGACACG
>CAINWE010000151.1 GCA_903854365.1 Oligoflexia bacterium | reverse complement strand
CGATGTCGGCTCATCGCATCCTGGGGCTGGAGCAGGTCCCAAGGGTTTGGCTGTTCGCCAATTAAAGCGGTACGCGAGCTGGGTTCAGAACGTCGTGAGACAGTTCGGTCCCTATCTGCCGTAGGTGTTGGAGAAGTGAGAAGCGCTGTCCTTAGTACGAGAGGACCGGGATGGACGGACCGCTAGTGTGCCAGTTGTCACGCCAGTGGCAGTTGCTGGGTAGCTATGTCAGGACGAGATAACCGCTGAAAGCATCTAAGTGGGAAACTCTCTTCAAAACAACTTCTCCCTGGGGCTTTAAGCCCCCTTCAAGTCCCCCCGTAGACTACGGGGTTGATAGGGTGGGTGTGTAAGTGAAGTAATTCACTCAGCTGACCACTACTAATCGGACGAGAGGCTTATCTTTATTATAACTCTTGAATAGGTGAGATGATTTTAGATATTCTTCCCTATTCACAGATTGCTGAGACGCACTTATCTTTGCGAGGGTTCGCAAGAACCTAATTTCTAATCTCTTCTGTCGTAATTGATCTCTCCCTTTTTTACTAAGTTTGGGGGTGTCTATAGCGGCGGGGCTACACCTGATCCCATCTCGAACTCAGAAGTTAAGCCCGTCCACGGCGAAACTAGTACCGAGGAAGCTCGGCGCTAACATAGCTCGACGCCCCCATTTTTTTTCTTCTTCTATCCCAATAATTCTTTTGAATATCCCCTTAAATATTAAAAAGAGGAGTCATTGGACTCTAAGATACTAATGGTCGGGTAGCAATTTGCTGCGCATGCCTTTGGCGATCCTTGCTTCGATCGACTTCATAGGCTCGTTCAGTGCTTCGGAGAGTTCGCGAAACAAGAGTTTGTTGACGCTTTCTTGGAGTTTGTTGAGCTCTTGATCGGACACCAACTGTTTGCGCTTCATCACAAAGAGAAAGCTTGCAGCTTTTGCGAGGCCTAGGCCGCCTTCGGTTTTGATGGTGTTTTCTAGTTGAGTCACTAAGGCGCTCCAGGGGTCTGACACCTTAAAGAAATATTCACGGCTGGTGAGCAGTTTGATGGCCGCTTCGGCCTCGGCTTGCGTCATTGGTATACGAAGGCCGCGCTCACGGGCCTGGTCGACAGGTACCCAAATCGCTGATTCTCCGCGGGACGAGCGAGCGAGAGCGGATTTTTTAGGCTCGAGTTTGTAGAATTTCTGGGTTTGTCCCCCAAGGGAACGTTCTTCAGTTCCTAGGACCAGGCATTTTCCGTGCATGGCGTAGATGACTGCTGTGCCAGGAAGGAATTCAAACAGGCTGCGTTCGGCTGAGGTCTGCTGTTCCATGCTGCTACCCCTTTCAGACTGTGATTTAAACTGTAATTTAAATGGGTTCTCTTTAATCAGGGTATCAGATAGGAAAATGGGGGGCAACCTCCGTTTCTGAAGTATTCCTGTCGGTCGTCGGGTTGGGTACCAGCAACCAACGACAAGAATGGCGCCTCGCAACAAAAATAGTTTGATTAACGAGTCAAAATATTAGAAATTTGGCTTCTATGGGAAGAGGCAGAAAAAAGTCGACACAAAAAATGAAGAATCGTAAACGTCAGGCCGCCAAGAAGGGCCGCATGAAGAAGCGGAAGGAGTCAGTCCGCAAGTCTCGCCTAACGTAATTCCTACTGAGGGGCTTGCGGCAGTCGTGCCGCAGTTTTTAGTAGGGTCCGTTTGAGTAGGCTCCAAAGGATGCGTTTTTAATGGCTCGGCTTAGCCGTGCCTGAAACGTGGATCATTGCGCGTAGCCTTAGGTTCATTCAGCTCGGTTTGATCGTTCCTGTTCACAGGGAGCGATCGGGCCGGGCTTTTTTTTTGAGCTGATGTCATCTGGCCTGATTCATTCACCCCCATAAGCAATCTCTTTTAAAATAATTGTTGACTAAAATGGTAAAATATTGGTAGTGTCATGGGAGGACTGGCAAAGGTGACACACCTCACAGTCCTCCGTGGTGTGGAATGGATTTGAGGTGTGACCGTATGTGTGTGGAATTAAAAGAGGGAGCGGTATGAAGTTCCGAGTTGTCGTTCGAAAAAATAAGGGTTGGGTTTCTAGTTTGATGGTGTTTTCTTCGGTCTTGAGTGCGCTGCAGCCTACTTTGGCTCAGGCTGACGGCTGGAGAACGACCGGTTGGGGTGGTGCATTAAGGCGAGGGGTGGGTAAAGAAACCCCGTTAGCGGATTTGAAGGGCGAGATCCGAGATTTGGAAAAGAAGCTGAAGGGCTTTAAAGATCAGCAGGAGCAAGATGAGGCCACTAAGAAAGAAATTGTTAAGGCTCAGTCTCAGCTCGCCGCATTAGGTAAGGGTAATGCGAGTGAGTGTGGGGTGGTAATAGAGTCAACAGAGGTAGACTCAAACGCTGGAGGTCCAACCGTTGTAGTCGCTGGGAGTCCGAGTGAATTGGAGGCGGCGCTACAGGCCCTGGGAGAGGCTACTCAGGCTCGAAAGAGGGCGGCATTGAGGAACCAGAAGTTGCAGAGCAACTCGAGTACTGAGCAGCGGCATAAAGTCGAGGCGCAAGCCGCTTACAATGCAGCTCAAGCCGCTTACAATGCAGCTACGAAGAGCGTGTCTCAAGCCCAGGGAGGAGACGTTGCTGCCCAGGCAAAGCCGGTCGCTCCAGGGGCTCGCAAGCAGTCTGGGTCTTCAGAGAAGGATCAAGTGAAGGAGGCTTGTGGTAAAGAAGCGGGCGATACTTGGAATGCAGCCTTCACGAAGGTGGGTCATAACAAGATTCCTTTAAGCTTGGTGAGCCCGAGATGTGCTGACTTAATTAAGAGTTGCAGTAAAGACTACTCTAATCAATTCAGCGCACAAATGATTGAAGCGAAGCAAAAGGCGATCGAGGATCGAGAAGATAGCCTCAAGGCAGATATCGATAAGGTGATTAAAGAACTGAGTGCAAAAAAAGAAGAAGCTAAGCAGCTCCGAGCGGATGGTTGCGCAGATTGCGATCATCAGGAAGGATCTGACGGCCACTCTTATGATCCCTATCACGCCATGCTGAAGGCGACCAAGTGGGGTGTCTTGGGTGGTTTGGCAGGAGATTTGTTGCTCGGCGGTCTAGATTATGGCTTAGAGTCTCAGGCTTTGAATAATTATTCAGGTAATTTCTCCCTGTATTCTCATCAGTGCATGCAATTAGGAATTAATTGCGGAGGCCCATTTCCGATGGGTGCCAGCCTAGGTTTAGGCATGGGCGGTTTCGGCATGGGCGGTTTCGGCATGGGTATGGGCGGTCTGGGCTTCGGCATGGGAATGCCAGGCATGATGGGCATGGG
>CAINWE010000150.1 GCA_903854365.1 Oligoflexia bacterium | reverse complement strand
CACCCCCCGAATGTCTAAATTCAAATTCCCGCTATTATCTAAAAAGGAACTTAGCTCGAAGTAGGCGCTCAATTTCTTGACGGCGCTATCTCTTTGATCCAAAAGGTCGTTCGGAACAGCCCCGCTCAACCCCGCGAGGCGAATTTTTTCGTTAATTTCGCTCACACTCTTGGATAGCCCATTGATTTCAGTAACGCTGGCCTCTACTCTGAGGTCGAGGTGAGAGCGAATCTCATGAACTTGTTTCTCGAGGCGATGGAATTCATTGGCCAAAGCCTTACCAGCCTCTCGTACACTTGTTCGAATCGCTGTGCTTTCGGGCTCCTCTGAGAGTCTTCTAAAATCGTTAAAAAACTTTGAGATGGTGCGACTCATTCCATCTCCATTCATTTCGTTGAAAACTTCCTCAATTTGATTCAGAGTAGTCGCTTTCTCCTCGAAATACGACGAATCTCTTGCAGTATTCTGAATCTGCTTTTCAAGAAAGGCATCGTTCACGCGAACAATGCGGGCTACTTCTGTGCCGTTGCCGTAGTAGCTACCCCCGTAAGATCCGGCATTGGCCACGTTGGCTTCAGTCATCACTTGCTGTCTCGAATACCCTTCCGTCGAAGCATTCGCTATATTATGGCCTGCGGTGGAAATGCCGGCTTTTGCGGCCTTAAGAGCAGACTGACCAATCTGCGAAATACTAGGAATGGGCATTTCATGCCTCCCTGGAAATCAGGTTACGAGCAGCCACCCCGCCCACGCGTTGACCCAAATTGGAATAGGTTCCTGATTTTCCGGCAGCCCCTATCAGGACGTTTCGCTTCATTTCTGCTACATTCTCTAGCGAACGTTGAATCAACTTTTGGTTATCCTGATTCTGTTCGGTAATCCGCTGAATCAGCACTGTAAGCCCTTGATAGGTACTTCGAAATTGCTCCGAGACCTTCGCATCAACCGACTGCAACTCTAAAATAAGCTTTGGCAGCGTTAAATCGGCGACCGATTTACCCCATAAACTCGCTAAATCTGCCACTAACTTAAGCCTCTGACCCTCAATTTGACCAATGGCTTCGATGACATCCTGTTTGCGGCTGATCAGAAGAGGAATGGAGCGATGATCCGCTTGAACGAGATATTCTCGCTCAACCCTTACGATTTCGAGAAGCTGTCTATGCTGCCCAAAAAGATTTTGAAGTACTTGAAAAATGTCGCTCAAAATCTTTTCCACCTGGCAATCCTCCTGACTGCTCGAGTTACGCATTTTCGGCTAACGATTTGATTCTCGTTTATGCTGTCACTCGTCAAAACTTTTAAATCCCGCGGAGGTCAATCCATTGACGCCGCCCAAACCAATTCCTACCGAGTCATCGGACCTCGCAGATGTTCGTCGACCATCCGATCAGCAATGGCGTCCTCATCGACTTTGTAGGTACCCTCGGAAATTCGCTTCTTCAAGTCGCTTACCTTGTCTTCACGAATATCAGGAGTTTGAGTGGCGACTGCCTTTGCTTGAACGAATTCTTTAGCTTTACTTGAAATTTCTGCCTTCGCGCCTTGATTGGCCGAACTCCTCGCCGGACCATCCGCTTTGTCTGTCTTTTCTGTCCTATCCGCCTTGTCACTCCGCTCGGCGCGCTTTGTATCTTGGCTAGAGGCTGCACCCACTCCGCTTTTGGAGGAACTTGATTCACTATTTTGGACTGGATGACTAACCGATTGACCGACCTTCATGGCTTCTCCTTGGAGGAACTTCCACGCTCCCCAATTACAGGATACCCTGACGAACCCAGATAAGCAATCACCTGATCTGCCAGACCGATTCCTCCCTGGTGAGCCGCCTTTTGCGCGTACTCAGTATCTTGCATCCCACGATAAATCTGACTAGCAGGCGACTCAAGATCCATCTCGTTTTTTGGAATCGTCTCCCGCATCACTTTCATCATGTAATCGATGAACATGGCCTCCATACCCTCAGCAGCTTCAATCATCTTTGGGTCCACTTTGGACCTATCGATCACAGGCAATGCATGCCCTGGGGAAGTGGGCGCCGATCTAGCGTCTCGCCCCTGATGAATCTGCTCTCGAATAAAAGTCGAGGACGGAAGAGATGACCCCTGAATTCGAACTCCCTGACTCATCTCTTCCTCCTCTTTCGCATCCGTGGATTCCGGAGTAATGGACCAGCATCCTTGCCGGTAACGGCAGATTCAAGACTTGAAAGACCTACCATCCTAGCAGGCCGTCGCTTCTGTCCTGTTTCCTGGATAGATACGCCGCTGACATCATCCTTAATTCTCCAACCAACCAGACTCCACGAGCGAAAACAAAAAAACATCCCTCTTACATCAGCTCCAAATCAGCCTGTAGGGCCCCAGACTGCTTCAAACTCTGAAAAATCGCGGTCAAATCTTTAGGCTGAACTCCTAATGTATTCAACACTTTTACTAAATCAGATACATTCGCATCTGATTTAATTTCAGCCACACGCTCTGGCTTAGTTCCTTTCGCAGCCCCCTTCACCTCAATTGCAAGATCCCCGTGCGATAATGCAACTGGCAAAATCTGAACTGCACCCCCCATCACCACCGTGCCAGTACGTTCGTTTAAAACAATTTTAGCACGAGAATCTATGTTAATATTAATATTCTCGAGCAACGCTAGAAGCTCAACGGTATTTCCATCATAATTGAAAGGAACTACAACGTCTATAGTCGCACTGTCTCTTGCAGCAGCATATTTTCCACCCAACTCGCTATTAATCTGAAGTGTCATCCGGGCTGCGGTCGTAAAGTCTGGCTGATGCAGCGCAAGTCTGAAGTTTTTCTTAGCTGCGAAATTATTATCTAAATCTTTTTCAATAGTTGCCCCCGCAACAACACGTCCTACAGTTGGGAAATTTTTTGACGCCCCGTCTGCCACCCCTCCTAGGCTCACAGGCCCCTGAGCTACTGCATAGACGTTCTGATCACCTGCCCGGAGCGGAGTAACT
>CAINWE010000149.1 GCA_903854365.1 Oligoflexia bacterium | reverse complement strand
TTATTTTAATTGTTTAATTAGATACTTAAAAAATGTCTCGAGATTTCAATCTCTTGAGTTATGCTTGGAAGCGGATTCTTTTTCATTTAGGGAGTGCTTGTAGAGCTAGTTTTTCATGTATTTTTTAATCAGATGCCTAAAAATTAGACATCTTTTTTGAGTGCGAGAAAACGAAAGACTCGGTATCCGGCGGCTCCAGCGGAGTACATAATTTTTTTGATGGTGTCGTATTTGACTCGCTTATCGGCTTGAATCGCGAGAATTCCCTCGAAAGGCAGGGGTTTTCCGTCTGGGCCGCGACTCTTAGATTTTGCTAAGAGGAGCTCGGTGCGTTCCTTGGCTTTGATGAGAGCGTCGTAAAGCGGCAAGATGCGGCGGCCGCCCTCATCGAGGTCAGTCGGTTTGAAAGAATAGTTCGCTTCTTTGCTGCCAGCACTGAGAGCGACCTGTTGAAAATCGAGAATCCGTTCGTTCTCGACTGTGAGGGACTCAGGGGTGACGATGACCTGGAGGCTGTCGGTTGGGTTATCTTGAGAGCCAGAGGCCGGAAGCTGCAGGCCTGCTGCGTTTGAAAAGTTGTGGGTGCTGATGTTGTAGCTCTTGAGAAGAAATACGACAATGATGACCAAAACATCCATCATGCTGGTGAGCTGAAGCTCAAAGGCTTTATTGATTTTTCGTCGACCCCGTCTGGAGGTGATTCCTCGTCCCGAAGCCATTAGGTATCTCCTGTGACGAGATTTCCAAAAACCACTTTAGGGAAAAGGCTTTTGGTGGGTTCGTCTACGCCGGTTTGGGTGTTTTTGCGATACATCGGAGGATCGGTGGGCTCTAAATCCCTGACTGCATCCATGACACCAATCATACTTTCGTAAGCGGTCCCGGGTCGAGGGGCGAGGACAATATTTTCCTCAGTGGGGAATTGCTTCTTAACGTCGATTACGGCTTCGTGCAGCGCTTTGAGATCCACGGATCCGTCCGGGGTGTTTGGAATTGATTTTCGCGGGATTTTGTCTGAAATGCTATAGAGATCCACCGCGGCATCATTGATGGCCACGGTCAACTGCAGGGGTTTTTCTTTTAGCTTGTCCAAGACCTCGTCGGGGCTGGATACGGGAAGGGGGGACTCGATGCTGACAATCGCGAGAAACGAAGTCGTGAAGAGGAGGAATCCGATCAAGGTCACCATGGTGTCGAGAATCGGTACCAAGTTGAGCTCGATCCCGTGAGAGTGGGACTTTCTGCGGGAGCTGGGTCGTTTTAACACGGCTCGGGTTATTCCTCTCTCTGCGAGGTGTGTTTAAATTTTCGAGCAGAAAGAAGATCTAGGAGTTTTACGCCGAATTCATCGATTTCTTCAACAATTTTAGTGGCTTTGTTGGTGAGGATGCTGTGCATGATCATGGTGAAAATCGCGGTAATCAGACCAAACGCTGTTGCATTCATGGCCTCGCTGATTCCTCGACCGAGAATCGCTTGGCGTTGAGCGGGGTCGGCCAAGGCAATTGCGCCGAAAGAACGAATGAGTCCAGTAATCGTGCCGAGCAACCCGAAGAGGGTAGCAATGTTGGCAATCAACGCTAGGTAGGGGAGGCGGCGCTCGAGTTTTGGGATCACTTCCAGACTGGTTGCATCGATTGCGTTTTGGATCTGGGCTTCGTCCCGAGAGGCTCGTTGAAGGCCTGCTTTGATGACTTTTGGTAAGGCAGCTTGTCCAGCGCCGTTGCAGAGGCGGATCGCGCCATCGAGGTCGTTCGCTAGGATGTATTTTTGAATTTCGAACATGAACGATGGGCCGTCGACATTGTATTGGAAAAAGAGTCTGGATACCCGTTCGAACACGAAAGCGATGGATAATGCGAGATTGACGGCAATCAAGATCATGGAGGGATCTCCACTTTGAAGTGCCGCTAGAAAACCTTGAACAAAGCCCCCTGATTCCATGAGCGCTCTCCTTTTTTACATTCCATGTAAAATTCAGACTAGATTTTTGAGTTCAAATCTTAGTCCTTGGGTCTACTCTTAGGATACAGAATTTCAGGGGGCGGTCAACTTAAAGATTTTCGTAGGTTAAAGATGTTTTTCAATGAGGGCTGTCAAGGTGGATTTGGGGTGATTACCGACTACCTGGTCCACTAATTGGCCACCTTTGAAAAATAGGACTGTAGGAATGCCTTTGATTCCGAATCGGGCAGGGGTAGCAGGGTTGTCGTCTACATTGAGTTTAAATACTTTGGCTCGGCCTGCATATTCATCGGCCAGGACCTCGATGGTGGGGCCCAGTTGGCGGCAAGGACCGCACCATTCTGCCCAAAAATCGACAATGCTGAGTTGGGGGGTGCCTACCACGTCTGTATCGAAATTTCCGTCGGTTGCGTGCATGATATTCTTTGAGTCTGCCATAGAGCTCCTCCATTTTTGCTTGTTAGTTTGGCATTCTAATTGAGTCGGCTAGTTTTGAATTCTCGTTTTGTGTTTGTTCAAAAACACGTTAATCTTTAATGTACGAAGTGGTAGCACGTTTTTTTTATGAGGTCGAGTCCTTGGGTGAGAAGTCTAGGGGCATTGGGTCCCGAGAGTTTTATAGTCATGAGAAGGTGAGCCTAGAATGTTTCTGGTGGTGCCATTAAATACGCCGAACGGGGTGAATCCGCTCAATCGAGTTTTAGCAAAGTTGATTGATTTGCTCCTTGTTTTTTTGTTGGCCATTCTACTCCCTTATCCGATCGGGCCTGTTTGTGGTTTTATCTACAGTATTTTGGGAGACGGTCTAGATTTTCGGGGGCAAGCGGGTGCGAGTCTGGGAAAGCGGCTATTGCGCCTGCAGGTCGTTCATACTTTAGAGAAGAGGCCTGCGGGTTGGAAGGACTCGCTGCTGAGAAATGCCCCGGTGGGCGTGGCTACCTTTTTCGCGATTATCCCGATCTGGGGTTGGCTTATCGCCGTGTTGATTGGACTTCCTTTGATGTTCATTGAGGTCTACCTGATTTTGACCGTGGAAACGGGGCATCGCCTGGGAGATGTGATGGCCGATACGGAAGTCGTTGAGGTCTTGAAGGACTCCAGTGTATAGCTTCAAGGATGTCAAAAACATCCCCATCAAAAACGTCCAGAAATGACACCACGGCCTCTGAACTTGCTGTACCCGAGCCACCCGCCCGAACCCAGCTTCCGGATCCCGAGCATGCCCTTTATTTGCTGGATATTAGTTCTTTTATTTTTCGAGCCTTTTTTGCGATTCGATCTCTGAAGAGCCCGACTGGCGAGCCTACGAATGCGGTCTATGGGGTTGCAACGATGTTGGCGCGAGTCTCGGATGAGGCCAAGCCTCGTTTTTTATCGGTCGTGTATGATTCGCCAGAGCCGTCTTTTCGTGAGGAAATTTATCCTGAGTACAAGGCGCATCGGAGTGAAGCGCCTGATGATCTGAAGCCTCAATTTGGTCGCATTGAAGAGCTGATTCGATGTTTTGAAATTCAAACCTACCGACAGCCTGGAGTGGAGGCAGATGATTTGATCGCCACTTTAACCCGGGCGTGGTGCGCAGAGTCGCCTAAGAATCAGGTGGTGATTGTCTCGGGTGACAAGGATTTGATGCAGCTGGTGAATGACCGGGTCTCAGTTTGGGATACGATGTCGAATGTGGTTTACGGGGTACCTGAAGTGGAGCAGAAATTCGCAATCTCTCCGCATCAAATTCGGGATTACTTGGCTCTTATTGGAGACTCTTCCGATAATATTCCCGGCGTAACAGGAATTGGCCCCAAAGGAGCTTCTGAGTTATTGCGGCAGTATGGAACGCTGGAGGGGGTCTTAGACGCGGCTGAAAGCGGCAAAATTCTAGGTAAAAAAGGGGAATCCCTCAAGTCAGGCCGAGCGGATGCTCTCTTGTCCGCAGATCTTGCGACCTTGCGACATCAACTCCCCGTGATGCTTTCGGAGGAGTCGCTTCGGTATCGATTTCATTTAACCGAGGCATGTGAGAACCTCTTCCAAGAATTAGGTTTTTCGACCTTGGTCAATAAGTGGAAGGTCTCCCCGTCGGCGCTGACAAAGCCAGGTGCGTCGGTGACCGAAACGGTCGAGGGTAGATTTCGAACTATCAATACAGCGCAAGAGTTTCAAGTTTTGATGGATCGGCTCAGAAACTCAACTGAGTTCGGATTTGACCTGGAGACGACTTCACTGAATCCCCGAGAGGCTCAAATCGTTGGAATCGCTGTGTGTCATGATCCTGAGTTTGGCTGTTATATTCCGATCGGTCATCGAGATGAATCGATGCCTCAGTTGTCTCGGGCGAGAGTCCTTGAAGCGTTGACACCGCTTTTAGAGAGCGAGCAAATTAAGAAGGTTGGGCAAAATTTAAAATTTGATTGGAGTATTCTTCGGGAGAACGGGCTTCATCCGCGAGGGATTGGTGCGGATACCATGGTAGCCGCGTATTTGCTGGACCCGGAGGGGCGTCATAACCTGCAAGGGTTGGCTGAAAAGTATTTGGGTTACGCAGTGCAAACCTACGAGCAGGTCTGTGGCAAGGGTAAAGATCAGGTGACCTTTGATTGTATCAAGATTGCCGATGCGACCCGATATTCTGCCGAAGATGCATGGGTTGCATTGAAGCTTTGGAATGCGCTTCGTGGACCCTTGGAGCGAGAAGGGTTGACTCGGGTGTTTTACGAAGTCGATCTACCGCTCGTTCAAGTTTTGTCCAAAATGGAGCTTCAAGGAGTGGCGATTGACGTTCCCTACTTGTCATCTTTGTCGCAAGAGTTTGATCGCGATCTGCGGCAAATTGAAGAGAAGGTTCAGGGATTTGCCAGTCGTCCGATCAATCTGAATTCGCCCAAACAGATTGCTACATTGCTCTTTGATGAGCTCAAGCTTCCGACGCAATCTAAGACTAAAACCGGTTTTTCCACGGATGCTTCGGTCCTGGAGGCGTTGTCCTCTTTGCACGAAGTTCCTCGCTTGCTCTTGGAGTATCGAGAGATTTCTAAATTGAAGGGAACTTATGTGGATCCGCTTCCGAACTTAAGGGATCCAAAAACTCAAAAAATTCACGCTAGTTTTCATCAAACGGTCACAGCCACGGGGCGACTGTCCTCGTCTGATCCCAATTTGCAGAATATCCCGAGTCGGAGCGAGCGGGGGATGAGAATTCGACGGGCGTTTATTCCTTCGGAGGGTAACTTACTGGTATCAGCAGATTATAGTCAGATTGAGTTACGCCTTTTGGCTCATATGAGTGGGGATCCCGAATTAGTGGCTTCTTTTCAGAAGGGGGAGGATGTCCACCGACGAACGGCCGGTGAGATTTTTGCACTTGCCCCGGACCAGGTCAATGAGGATCAACGAAGTATCGCCAAAGCCATTAATTTCGGTTTGATGTACGGAAAGACGGCTTTCGGGTTGTCCCAGGAATTAAAAATTTCTCGAAAAGATGCCAAGGAAATGATTGAGCGCTATTTTGACCGCTATCGAGGGGTAAAGGATTTTCTAGAGGGGCAGATTGCTTCTGCTCGGGAGAAGGGATATGTGACTTCTCTGCTGGGGAGAAAGCGAAGCTTGGGTGATATTCACTCCAAGAATCCCGCTATCCGAGCGAATGCGGAGCGGATGGCGATGAATACGCCGATTCAGGCGACGGCGGCGGACTTGATGAAGTTAGCCATGATTGAGGTCGACCGACGATTGGAGTTTGAGGGCTATCGCTCTCGGATGACGATTCAAGTGCACGACGAGTTAGTATTGGACTGCCCTCGGAATGAGGCAGAGGCTGTGAAAAAGTTGGTCACTGAGGTGATGGAGAACGCGATGCAGCTTTCAGTGCCGCTCAAGGTGAATGCCGCATTGGGATTAAATTGGATGGAGCTGTAGGGTTTTGGTTCTGGTATTTTGCGAGCGGTTTTGAAGCGAGTTTTTGGTGGCGTGGGATACCCACCTAAAACGACGCCCAAAACTCGATGATAAACTGGGGCAGAAATACTTTGGGGATTTGCATTTAAGGGATTTGAAGAATGACAAACACAATGGCGGTTGGAAAGAAAGAGACCTCGCAGGAGGCAGGAATGGTTCAGGTGAATGCTGGGCTTTATGCAGAGCTTGAAGCCCGCGGGGTAGTGTACCAAGTGACGGGCGTTGAGCTCCGTGAGGAGATGAGTAAGAAGGCAGTTACGGTGTATTGCGGGATTGACCCGACGGCCGATAGTTTGCATCTCGGGCACTTGATGGGGATTATTACGATGAGGCGGTTTCAGTTAGCCGGGCATCGGGTCATTGCGGTCGTCGGTGGCGCGACGGGCTTGATTGGGGATCCGAGTGGAAAGTCCCAAGAGCGTAATCTTTTGGATCGGGAAAAGATTGAACAAAATGTGCGCGGGATTTCTCAAGTCGTGTCGCGTTTTTTAGATTTTGACGGTCCTAACGCCGCTCAGCTCGCTAATAATATCCGTTGGTATGAGAGCATGAATGTCCTCGAGTTTTTGCGGGACGTAGGTAAACATTTCACCATTAATTACATGATTTCTAAAGATTCTGTGAAAACACGACTCGAAGATCGTGAACACGGACTCTCTTATACAGAGTTTTCCTATATGCTTTTGCAGGGATATGACTTTTATTACTTGAATCGGGAGCATCACTGTAATTTGCAGATCGGGGGTGCCGATCAGTGGGGGAATATCACTGCCGGTACTGAGCTAATTCGTCGTCAGGGCGCATCGGTCGGTAAGGCCTCAGAAACGGTTTGGGGTCTGACGTGGCCATTGTTGACCAAAGCCGATGGGACTAAGTTCGGTAAATCAGAAAGTGGAGCTGTGTGGTTGACTGCGGATAAGACAAGTCCCTATCAGTTCTATCAATTTTTGGTGAGGACTTCAGATGCCGATGTCATTTCCCTTCTCAACTATTTGACATTCCTCGAGGTTGCTGAAATTGAGAGACTCGCTGAGCTTGTGAAAACGCAGCCCGAAAAGCGGGAGGCTCAGCAGGCTCTTGCCCGTGAATTGACGGTTTTGGTGCATGGGGAAGCTGAATATCAGAAGGCCAAGGCTGCCGCTGAAGCACTCTTTGGTCAGAATCTCAAAACATTAGACTCAACAACACTTCTAGAAGTTTTTGCTGATGCCCCGTCGACCGAGTGCGAGCGTTCTGAAGTCCAAGTGGGTCTAAGTCTGGTCGATCTCTTGGTCAGAACTCACCTTTCAAGCTCGAAGGGCGAGGCTAGAAAAGATATTCAGGGCGGTGGCGTCTACGTGAATAATAGTCGTGTCACGGATGTTGCCATGCAGATCGGAATCAGTGATTTGATCGATCAAAAACATCTAGTCCTTCGTAAGGGTAAGAAAAATCAACACCTCGTCGCATTTAAATAGAGCCGAGAAGAGTTTTAAGGTGAATGGCACGGCTTTCTGATTGGGGGTGGGCCCATGAACGGGCAACTGAGACAGCATTTTGTGTTCTTGATGTTTTTCATGTTTGTCCCTTCGGTTCATGCAGAGATCAGTCACTTGGATTTGAGAGGGATTGAGATCTGGATTGACCATCCAGGTGCGTCCCCGCTTTATGGATATTCCGTTCTCAAGACGACTCTAGAGAATCGACGATTCTTCGGCAATTATGGCCCCCCAAAAGCAGGGTTTGGGTGCTTGGAATTTGCGAGCAAGACTCATGCACGCTTGGTGGAGAATCAGGACTGTCCGCAAGACAAGACTTCCGAATGGATTCAG
>CAINWE010000148.1 GCA_903854365.1 Oligoflexia bacterium | reverse complement strand
GTTCGCTTGAATGTGTTTGGCGACGCATCACGGGTTGCGGATTCCAGGAATTTCTCTTCGGCTCGGGTAGAACCGGGTTCTTGATTCGTTCGGTATTGCCGAAGAGGACAGGGGCCTTCTCTTGGCGCTCCTCCTCAGACTCTACTGGGCCAGAAGCAGAGGTGGTGCTCTGGACGGAGTAACTGGGGTGAAATTGTGGAGGATTTGAACTAGGTTTAGCACAGGCGCCTAAGAGGGAGGAGCCGAGGCAGATGAGTTGAGCGAGCTTGGATTGTTTTAAAAATCTCATAAAAATTCCAGATAATTTAAATTTAATTAATTTAAATTCCACACGACTGGTTAGGTTTTTTACATTAATTTTAAATAAATAGCAAGACTCTTTTTAGGATAGACGGAGAGCTTTTGAAGGGGGGGTGAATGACTTTAAACGGTTAGAAAAATACGGTTCTTGACAGAACCTAGGTTCCTTTGGTTGAATCCGGACCATGGCAAAACAACCTGGCAGCAACAAGATCACGACCAGCAGTACGGCCGAGTATTTTTCTAAAAACCTTCAGCAAGTTGGCTTTTCGTCGCAGACGAAAGCAGTCCTCACGACCCTGAAAGAGGCAGTGGATAACGCCCTGGATGCTTGCGAGGAGCACGCCATTCTTCCAGAAATAATGATTTTGATTGAGAAGCTTGGTCAGGGTTCCCTGAAAAATTCGGATCAGATCCGAATTCGGGTGGAAGACAATGGTCCTGGCATCGATGTAGAGGATGTGCCGAAAGTCTTTGGGGAGTACTTAGCTTCTTCCAAGTTTGGACGAGGTCGCTGTTCTCGCGGGCAGCAAGGCATTGGTATTTCCGCTGCGACCACTTGGGCGCAACTCACGAGCGCCACGGGGGCTCGAATTGTCACTAAAACGAAGGCCATGCGTAAGGCGCTGTCTTGTGTCGTGGAGGTCGATATTAAGCATAATCGTGGGGTGCTTAAGGAACGTTCCATGATTGATTGGAATCGGCCGCATGGCACGAGTGTTGAGTTTGTCGTAGACGGACGAATTCAGTTGAACGGTGAGGCGGGGTTATTGAATTATTTGAGTGGCACCACGCTCGTGAATCCGCATCTCACTCTCGCTTACAAATTGCCGGATGTGGAGGTGCAAAGAGTAGATCGCGTGAGCACTCAAATTCCAGAGATCCCTGAAGCGACCGAGCCGCATCCGCACACGATGAAATTGGGAGAGTTCATTGCTCATTCACATCTTTTTGGGCGGGTTAAAATCAACGCCTGGCTGAAAAAAGGGTTTTCCCGCGTTAACGAAGGGACCCTTAAGGAACTGGTCGGAGGAGGACTGTCCGCTAGCCTTCTGGAGAAGTCCGTGGATTCGATGGGTGAAGCTCAGTTTAAAGCGCTTTTCGTCGCTCTTCAAAATCTAAAGTTGATGGCTCCCTCGACGAAGTCAGTCATCTCGATTGGAGAAGAAGGCTTTGCTAAGAGCATTAAGCGATTGGGTGCAGTGGATTTTTTTGCTGTCGTGTCCCGTAAACCTACGATTTGTGATTTTAAGCCAGTTCAAATCGAGGTCGCGATTGCTCGACTGGAAGATCGATCGGTGGAGGCAGAAAGCGCCGCTCAGGTACTCCGATTTGCGAACCGGGTGCCTTTGCAGTTTGATAAGTCGGCGTGTGCCATTGTTCATGCGATTGAGTCGGTGAATTGGCGCTCTTATGGCATT
>CAINWE010000147.1 GCA_903854365.1 Oligoflexia bacterium | reverse complement strand
TGGGACGCTTTTGGTTTGCCTGCTGAACAATATGCTTTGAAAACGGGTGTTCATCCGGCAATTACGACTCGCGAAGCGATTGAAAATTTCAGACGGCAACTCAAGGCAATCGGTTTTAGCTTTGATTGGTCGAGAGAAATCTCGACCTGTGAGCCGGATTATTACAAATGGACCCAATTCATCTTTTTAAAGCTCTATGAAAAAGGCTTAGCTTACCAAAAGGAAGTTCCGGTGAACTGGTGTCCTGCTCTCAAAACTGTTTTAGCCAATGAAGAAGTCGTCGATGGCAAATCAGAGCGTGGTGGGCATCCTGTTTTTCGAGTACCCATGAAGCAATGGATGCTGAAAATCACTGCCTATGCTGAGCGACTGCTCACAGACTTAGATCAATTGGATTGGCCGGAAAGTACGAAAGAGCTTCAGCGCAACTGGATTGGTCGTAGTGAGGGATTATTGCTGAAGTTCCCTGCCGGAGAAAGCTTTGTTGAAGTATTTACCACCCGTCCAGACACGGTTTGGGGTGCGACTTTTTTGGTGTTGGCGCCTGAGCATCCTTTAGTTGCGTCTTTGACGAGCCCGGAGCAGAAAGGCGCGGTTGAGGAATACCGGAAGCAGGCAGCGCAAAAGTCTGAAATTGCTCGACAAGATGCTGGGCAAGAAAAGACAGGTGTGTTTACGGGTGGGGTGGTGCTCAATCCGTTTAGCGGTGAGAAAATTCCAGTTTGGATCGCAGACTATGTGTTGATGGGGTACGGCACGGGCGCGATCATGGCTGTGCCCGGGCATGACGAGAGGGATGCAGAATTTGCTAAAAAATTTCATCTTCCTGTCCGTGTTGTCGTTGAAGGAGGAAGTGCAGATCAGGCTTGCTTTACCGGACACGGTATCGCTGTTCACTCTGATTTTTTGAATGGGCTTCCCACTGCGGAGGCCATTCGCACGGTGATGCAGAAGGCCGAAGAACACGGTTGGGGGAAAAAAACGGTCCAGTATAAATTAAGAGACTGGCTGTTTTCCAGGCAGCGTTACTGGGGAGAACCACTGCCGGTGACCCATTCTAAAAATGGGCAGATTCACCCCGTTCCGATGAATGAGCTTCCGGTGGTTTTGCCCAATGTTCAAAGCTACGAGCCGACGGGAACAGGTGAAAGTCCGCTTGCGGCGATTTCAAATTGGGTCAATGTGACGGATTCGTTGACGGGCGATTCTATTCGTAGGGAAACTGATACGATGCCCGGGAGCGCGGGGTCTTCGTGGTATTTTCTGCGTTATTGTGATCCGAAAAATCGCAATGCACCGTTTAGTTCGGAGGCGGAAAATTACTGGATGCCCGTGGACCTCTACGTCGGTGGTCCCGAGCATGCGGTGGGGCACCTCCTTTACTCTCGTTTCTGGACGAAGGTGCTCTTTGATTTAGGTCTCGTATCTCATTCGGAGCCATTTCAGAAATTAGTTCATCAGGGAATGATCCTCGGTGAAGATGGCGAAAAAATGTCTAAATCTCGAGGGAACGTCATTAATCCAGACCTTGTGATCGAGAAATACGGCGCGGATACCCTTCGCATTTACGAAATGTTCATGGGTCCGTTGGAGCGTGATAAGCCGTGGTCTACGACAGCGATTGAAGGGGTTTATCGATTCTTGCAACGAACTTGGCGACTTTTTGCGGAAGAGCAGATCGGCGCAGGTCTTGATCCTGAAAGTAGCGATGTGTTGAGTTCTGCAGTTGGGGAATTTGAGCCTTCGCCGGAGGATCTCAAGATGACCCATAAAACCATTAAGAAGGTCACTGAGGATTTGGAAAGCCTGAGATTTAACACGGCCGTGAGCCAGATGATGATTTTTGTGAATCATATGACCGCCTTAAAGGCCCGGCCGCGCGCCTGTTTGCGACCCTTCTTGCAACTCCTTCAGCCGTTTGCTCCTCATCTTGCTGAGGAGCTTTGGGCGATGATTGGAGAGACGGCTTCTCTGTCCTTCGAGCCTTGGCCTATCTTTGATCCGGCGCTCGCTCAAGATCAGGTGATTTCAGTGGCGGTGCAAGTGATGGGCAAAATGCGTGGTATCGTAGAGGTTGAGCCAGGCGCAGAACAAAGTCAGGTGGAAAAGCTGGCTCGAGAACTCCCATCCGTAGTCGGTCATTTGGAAGGAAAAGTAGTCCGTAAAACGATTTTCGTGAAGGACAAGATCATTAATTTTGTCGTTGGCTAGGCTAAAGCAACTACCCAAAATTCAGCACTTGGGGTATTTAAAGCCATGCGAATGAGAGATTGGGTGCTCCTTTCCGGCTCTGCCACTCGGCCTTTGGCTCAAAGTATCTGCGAAAAGCTAGGGAAACCTCTGGCTCACGCTGAGATTCGTCGCTTTAGCGACGGCGAGGTTTTCGTCGAGATCGGGGAAAATG
The DNA here is from genome assembly GCA_903854365.1 of Oligoflexia bacterium. Lineage (GTDB taxonomy): Bacteria > Bdellovibrionota > UBA1018 > UBA1018 > UBA1018 > CAINWE01. The sequence goes on along the minus strand of CAINWE010000147.1, from coordinate 1,900 downwards.
TTCGAGGCCGGGACGTTTATGTGATTCAGAGCACGTGTCGGCCCGTCAATGATACTTTGATGGAACTTCTGATCATGATCGATGCGCTGAAGCGAGCGAGTGCAAAAGAAGTTACCGCAGTTGTGCCTTACTATGGATATGCAAGGCAAGATCGTAAGGTAGCGCCAAGAACTCCGATTAGTGCAAAATTAGTGGCTGATTTATTTACGGCTGCTGGTGCAACGCGGTTGGTTTCGATGGATTTACATGCGGGTCAAATTCAAGGGTTTTTTAATATTCCTTTTGATAACCTCTATGCATCCCCTGTCATTTTGAATTATGTGCAGAAGCACCTCACCACGAAGGCGACGCCTGTCATTGTGAGTCCCGATGCAGGCGGCGTGGAGCGTGCTCGGTCTTTTGCAAAGCGACTGAATGCAACGGTCGCCGTGATTGATAAGCGTAGAACTGGACCTAATGTGGCCAAGGCTATGAATATTATCGGGGACGTGGCTGGTAAATCCGCCATTATTTTGGACGACATGATTGATACGGCTGGAACCCTTTCTGAGGCGGCGGATGCAGTTTTGGGTCATGGTGCCGTGGAAGTGTTTGCTGCGGCAACTCACGGGATTTTGTCAGGGCCTGCCATTCAAAGAATTCAAAACTCAAAGATTGAAAGAATTATTGTCACCGATACGATTCCATTATCCGAAGAAGCGGCTGCCTGCTTAAAAGTAGTGCAGCTTTCTGTTGCTGATCTTTTGGCTGAGGCCATTTATCGGATTCACAATTATGATAGTGTGAGTAGCTTATTTCTATGAAGGTAGTGGTCGGTCTCGGGAACCCGGGGCCTAAGTACGAAACGACTCGCCATAATGTCGGATTTTTGACCATTGATCGACTGATCGAACGGTGGAAAGCACAGGGGCCCCTTCAGAAAAGTCAGGGGGAGATTTTTCAGGCCAGTGTCCACGGCGAAAAAGTTTTACTCGTGAAGCCTCAGACTTTTATGAATCGATCGGGTCAATGCGTCGGCCCATTGCTCCAGTTTTATCATTGTGAAGCGAACGATTTGATCGTGATTCATGATGAGCTGGATTTGAATCCGCTCACTCTGCGCCTGAAAACAGGGGGGGGCGCTGGGGGTCATAACGGTTTAAAGTCGATTGACGAAAGTTTAGGCAAGAATTTAAACGGCTATCATCGAGTCCGGATCGGGATTGGTCACCCGGCGCGGTTGTCGACGGCTGACACGGCTACCCCGCGGGATTGGTCTCGGTTATCCCCAGCGGATTACGTCTTGATGCCGTTTTTAGACGATGAGCTTAGTCGCTTGGATCCGATACTCGATGAAGTAACTGTGGCAATTGAAGAAATCATTCAGGGAAAAATGCAGACTGCTATGACCCGGGTGAACCGGCAAAAATAGTGGTCACAACAGAGGAGTAATTTATGGGTTTTCAGTGCGGAATCGTTGGTTTGCCGAACGTTGGAAAATCAACGATTTTTAATGCTTTGACCTCCGCGAAAGCCGAAGCGGCCAATTATCCGTTTTGTACAATTGATCCTAATACAGGCATTGTGAAGGTGCCTGATCCGCGCTTAGGCGATATTGCCCGGTATATTCCTCCTCAGAAACTCGTGCCCGCCAGTATGGTGTTTGTGGATATTGCGGGCCTCGTCAAAGGGGCTTCCAAGGGAGAAGGCTTGGGGAATCAGTTTTTAGGTCACATTCGTGAGACGAATGCGATTGCGCATGTAGTTCGCTGTTTTTCAGATCCAAACGTGATTCATGTGGATGGTTCAGTCGACCCAACTCGTGATATCTCTGTCATTGATACGGAGCTGATTTTTGCTGATTTGGATACCGTGAATAAGCGTTTTTCATCACTTCAAAAAGCAGCGAGAGCTGGAACCG
>CAINWE010000146.1 GCA_903854365.1 Oligoflexia bacterium | reverse complement strand
GTCGTTTGACTGCCATGAGGTTATTTTCAAAAAGGGCGATTGATTATATGAGGTCCGCCTCCACTCAGGATCGCCGATACTTGCTTTATAATCCCATCGTTAAAATGAAGGTCACGACTCAAGGAGAAGAAGTGATCAACCACCTTTGGGATATCATTGCAGCCAAAGGCTTTGAAAAGGACATGTACTTCGAAACTGCGGCTCGAGATATTCGCGCTTTGCCCAAGCTGGAAGGCACAGTGCATGTGAATATGGCTTTGATTGTGAAGTTCATGAAGAGTTACTTCTTTCACCCAGCAAAAAAAGGGTTTTTTCGTGAATTGAGAAAGCGAGACGATGTCGCGAACGATGATTTTCTCTTCGATCAGGGACCAACGAAGGGACTGAGTAAGATTAAGTTTCATGATTATCGAATTGCTTACAATAGCGTTACTACGCCCAATATTAAGCTTTTTCGAGAGCAGATCAGCAGTTTTAAGCGGTTTTTGATGCTTGCGGGCCCGAGTCAGGAACAGGCTCAGGACTTTGATTTTCTGTTGATCTTGGGGGAGCTTTTCACTTTGGTGGCCTACGGTCAGCTGATTATAGAAAATGCGAAGATTTGCGGCGTAGAGCAAGATTTATTAGATCAAATTTTTGATGTGATGGTGAGGGACTTTTCTAAACTCGCTATGCAATTAGTGTCAAAGACCAGTAGTACAAAAAAGCAGATGGTTTTAGCTGGGCTCATGTTCAGAAAACCTGCTACGAATATTTCTGCTTTTGAGAATATTTGGAAAAATCACGTGAAAAAACTCGATGGGGCTTATTCCATGAACGAGGGGAGTGTTTAGATTGCGCTTCAGACGAGGACGACTTCAGTAATTTTTGAGCCCCAACTTAATTGCATTTTTTAAGTGAGTCATTTAAGGTCCGATTAAGGCCGCTCGTATTAATTTTCGGCTGATTATTGATTTAAAAATAATGTTACCGATCGAACTACAGATCTCAGGAGAAATTCAGATGAATCTAAGAACTTTCGTAGGGTTGGGTTTATTGGCTTTAGTGTCGACTGGCGCACAGGCCTCTGCAGCGACTCTGGTCACTCATTGGAATTGTCAGAATTCGCATGCTCACATCATCGGAGGTTACAAGTACTCTATGGTTTGCAAGACCAGCACGGGCTGGCTCGGTAACGCGAATCATACGGCGACTCATTGCGATTTGTCTCGAAAAGTGATTGGCCCTTCCGCTGCTCAAGGGGTTGAGGGTTTGTTAGTGGGCGCTGATTCTTCGTTTAAGGTGGACGCGTGGGATATCGTGGTGCACTTGGATCAAGCTGCTAAGAGTGCAACGATTAAGTCGGGAGATTTTTCAGTCGCTGTTTGCAGTGAGGTAGCAGAAGCGGATTTTGTGGCTGTGTCAGGGGAGACTGAGAACTGAGGGATTGCACCGTTTTTGGGTCTAGGCTGTGTTTGAGTGCCCTATCACGGACGATGGGGCTTTCATGAGGTGGATGCCCATGTCTACCGTGAGACGTTGTAGGATTTTTTCTCTGTTGTCATCGATCGTTTCAAGTAGGGTATTAAACTCATCAGTGGCAAGGATTGCTTCGCCGAAAAGCGTTTGAGCTTTCTGTGTGACGTATTGTTTGTACGCTTGCAGGTAATGGCTGCTCCCGAGTGGATTAAATTGTACCCGAATGTGGTCACCTTTCGAGGTCGGCTCGGTGTCGCGAGATCTGAGCTGAGTCTCAGTCCATTCCTGGATGAGTTCGTGAAATACCGAGTTGTAGAACTCCGCTTTTTTGCGTGCTTTAAATCCATCTTGAGCGAGCCTCCAGGTTCGTAGATTGGATTGCTCCGTAGAGCCCGCTTGAATCTGTACGTCGGGGTGGATGCCGGCGAGCCCGTGAATCATGCGATGATCAACGCCTGCGACACATGAGTTGACAGATCGAATGTTCTCAAGTTGCGGGGTTTGTCCTTGGTCAATGCTGTAGGCCGCTCCGCCATCGTAGAGAGCGTTGAGGATCCAAGCTGCCCCAGTTATCGTCCTGATCCTGCGTTGTCATTTTTCTGCCTGTATTTTCTTCAAACGCGGTTGGATCTTCTAAGGCTAAGAAAGCAATCTTCAAAAGTTTAAGGGTTTTTTGCTTCTTTTTCGTCGTGTTCCAGAGAAAGAGGTGGTCAGGATCATAATCTGGTGCATTTGGGTCGAAGGGCTCCTTGATCCGCCTTAAAAGTGCGATTGCAGCCGAAGCTTGCAGCGGGCTGAGTTTGTTATTGGAGGCAAGATGATTGATTTTCGCTTCGACCCAAGAGGGGAGTTCAGCTTCACGGTTCTGGTTTCGAGCGAAGGTTTCATAGCTTTGACGGCGATACCGTTTTTTGAGTCGATTGAGTGCCCCTAGCAGGGTGTTCTCTGTATCGAGATCATGAGAAGCAGTTTGCCTAATTCGGTGGTGTGGACGGGTAGCTGGGGTTCCCTCTGTGAAATCGGATAAGAGTTGAATCATCTCCGTATGATTGTGACGAGCCGCGAGTTCTTGAGCGCGCTCTAATAGAGTAAATGGGGGTCTTAGAAAAACGGCCGGAGGACTTTCTGCTGGGTCGCCGCCTATAAAAGTTCTGGCGAGATCGACGTCTCCTTGTTGAACGGCCAGCAGAAAGGTCCGCTGAAGCGTTCCTCCTAGGGGTGCATCCAGCTTGGGAAGTAAACCCTTCAGAGTTGTATTTAGGATAAAATATAAGGCCCGGGTGTCTTTCCTTTGGAGGGATAAAAATAAAACTCGGCGGAGAGCGATTTGACTTCGTAACGCGTAAGGATGTTCCCGGCTTGAATCACAGATTTTTTTCACTTCCTCAATAAAAGTATCTGCGTTGAGTCGATTCAAATCAGCGTCTCCTAGTTCTCCAGTGGGTTGTACATGGAGAGTGACGTGCTCAGGATTGCCCGGAGAGGGACCGCTACGAGGCGAGGGTATTGCGAGGTCTCTTGAGTAATCGAGGTGAGAGGAAGCTCGATTGAGTAGTATGGAGTAAAAAGGGATGGGCGGGAAGATTCCGGAGTCACGTTCCCAGTTGGTATTGAACAGGATTTGGGTTTCCGCGTCGATTTGCTCTCCCCAGTCTCTGAGTTGGGCAAGCCAAGAATGGGGGCGCCGATAGTGCTCTGGGTGCCAGGTTTGCGATCGCACCATCGTTGCGGCCAACCAGAGCGAGCTCAAGCCACTGAGGGCATAAAACCCCCAGCCAATCTCTCGATTGATTTGTGCGTCGGTCGTGAAAGCCAAGGGGCTTACGGTGGAAACGATGGTCGATCCTGCAACGAATAAAGTCGAAAAGAGAAGGTTTCTTTGCAGGTATGAATTCGATTCTTTGTTTTCGAGTTGTCCGAGTTGAAATTGTACAGAGGATTGGATCGAGTTCAGTTCGATCTTGAGTAAGCGGCCCTCGTTGACATCAAAAGGTTCGCCTTCTTCGATTTTTTTCAGCAAGCGAATTTTTTCAAGGGCTTTTGGGAACCTCTGACTCGCTACCAGGTTGTGAAATTCCTCCGTTGCGACTTCAATGTCTGTCGGGGTTAGAACCTGCTTGGCATAAAAAAGTGAGTCCTTCTCGGGTGTAGGTTCTGCTGCGGCTGCCAACAAGAGTTGGCGATAGACGAGGACGATGTCCTCCTGGGGCTGATCTTCGTTCGGCTGGGCAAAGCTGTTGGGGAGTTGGGTTATAAGTGCGAGCGTGATTATTTTTATTATGAATGGACTTAGAATAGACTTACCTTGGACGAGATGAGTCAACATGAGGTATGAAATCTATCAAAATGAAAATTTAAAGC
>CAINWE010000145.1 GCA_903854365.1 Oligoflexia bacterium | reverse complement strand
GGCAGGGCGAGTTCGTCAACCGGCGCAAGGACGGCGAAACCTACGTCGAGTTCGTGCGCGCGTCGCCGGTGCGCCAGCCGGACGGCCGCATTACCCACTACCTGGCGGTCAAGGAAGACATCACCGAAAAGAAACGCCTCGGCGCCGAAGCGGTTCAGCCGCATCGGGTGAAGTACAAAAAATTGAGTCACGCCTAATAGGAGGGTCGCAACTCTCTCCTGGGAAGAGAGTTGCGACCTGATCCTGAATTGGCTGGGTGAGTTGGCGGGGTCAAAGAAGCCGTTAAGTGGCCCGACTGCCACGTGCTCTTGCTAAGATGATTTCGGGCTGGTCCTCGAGAACCTGAATGAGGTTTCTGAATTCGTCAGTCGAGATAAAGTCCTCGTTCACGACTTGCCGGGCACGCTGGGTGACGAATTCTTTATAATCACTGATGACTTGAGCGTCGTCCTGACTGATTGGAACGCCTCTTTGCACCCACTCGTCAATGAGCGTGTCGTAGATCGATCTCTCAAAACGCGCTTGGGCGTTCCTTTTGGCACCGTCTACGACGTTGCGCCAGCGCGCTTCGTTTTCTACGGCCGTTTGTCCTCCATCTAAATTGATGTCTGGATGAAGCTGAGAGAGTCCGTAAATAATGCGATGATTCACTCCGTCAACACAGGAGCTTTCGTTTCGCATCCGTTGAGCGTTCGGAGCTTGTCCTTTGTCGATGGCGTATGCGTGAGCGCTATCGTAAAGTGCATTATCAAGCCAGGCAATCCAGTTGTCGTCTCGATCGACTGGGCTCATGGCACGCTTGTGGAGTCGTTGAAATGCAGCTCGATCATCGAGTGCAAGGACTGCAATTTGGAGAAGTTCACGGGTCCGTTTCTTTTTCTCTTCTGTGTCCCATCGGTAAAGGCTTGCTGGTTCTTGGGTGCCGTCGGCTTGGATCAGAGGCTCGTCGATGAGATCAAGGAGATCCAGAATCGACCGCTTCTTTGATGAGGTGAGCCGCCCAGACTGCTCGAGTTCGTTCAGTCGGCCTTCGAGAGCTTGTCGAATTTGGGCGGGCTGGGTACGGTTTCCAAAGACCCAATGAATTTTAGGAGCATAGAGGGCCCGTAGGTGTTCGATAGCGGCGTGGAGCGAAGTGAGGGCTGCCCCGGTGTGTCCGGCATTCGGCATGATTTGATCGGCGGGGGTTGTGGCACCGGCGGCAGCTCTGCGTCGAAGATGAGACAAAGTGAGAATTTCTGAAATCGTAGTCCATTGATTTCGCTCAGCAATTTGACGGGCACGGGCGAGCGTATCGCCGTCTAGGGTGAGCATCAGCCTGCGCGCAGTCCAAGTCGGGTTGCGAGTAGGCTGGGTGAGGAGTCTGAGGAGTTCAGGGTGGTTTTTCTCCGTAGCGAGGAGAAATGCTACGCTGTAAAAGCCTCGATAGCTCGAGTCAATACTGGGCAGCATGAATGGAATTCTTGATTTGAGGATCGTAAAAAGTGCGTCTGGATCCTTTTTCTTTAACGCCAGGAGGACGATGCGACGAGATGCCAAGTGAGTCCAGAGAGAGTAAGATTGACGATTCAACTCACGAGTGATTCCCAAAACGGCGGCTTGGAATTCGCTCGGATTCAGTCGATTGAAATCAGCGTCTGAAATTTCCTGGGCTCTAAATTTTTCGATGAGCGTGGCTACAGAGTTTGTTACCGGCACCGGCTGAGCGGCGGGATCTTCCGGAATGTGGATCACGATCTCATGATTTGCAGGGTGAGTATCGAGATTTTCATCAATCAGGCTCCTAGAATTGAAGGCGGGTTGAATCGAAACCCAATTCAGAAGGTCGGTGTAATGTGGAAGGAGCGGGAAATGATCAAAATCGATCGGGAGTTGGCTGGGCAGGGGTAGAATTCCATGGTTGATTCTCTCTCGCGCAGTTCGGTCGGTCGATGACCCGAGCTGTTTAAACTGCTGGTACCAAGTTCGCGTATCTTGGCAGCTCATGGCGGTTCGAGCCTCGTGATTACATTGATGGTAGGCAAGACTGAGAGAGGCCGCACCGACAATGCTGATGGATGCTGGAAGTGTCCACGCTAGATCGGGATTCGGAATCCAGCTGTGGATCTGTGTCATGACGAGACCCCCCAGAGCTGCAGCAGTTGATCCCACTGATCTCGCGAGGATCGACCGTCGGTAGAGGGCTTGATCCTGTTCGGCGAGCCGCTCTTCGAAGAGCTCATTTAAACTATCCAACTCTTTTAGAATTGAATATTTTTCTCGACCGCTCAGTGGTTCTCCGGTGCGAATTTTTTCAAGGAGTAGCATGCGACTGACCAGATTCGGCAAAGAGTGTTGGACTAAGAGCTGCCCTAGGCTTCGAGTGGCGGTTTCAATTGCTCCTTCGCTGAGCGGATTCGGGGAAGCGAATAGGGACTGGTGAGGTGCGATAGCTGCTTGACTAGATTGAGTTTGGGTGGCGTTTAAAAGTAAGACTCCATAAGTAGCTGCAAGCTCTGCTGCCTCGTGACTGTTCAGCGGAGCGGCATGTCCCGTGTTGGGCTTCCCGATCAACATGAGACCAACAACGAGGGCTTGAATGAATGTCGTTTTCATCTGGATACTCCATTTATTCTGTTTAGGTATTAAAGGATTGGATGCGATTCGCCTGACTTGAATCGCTGGTAGCTCTTTCGAGTATTTTTTCTGGATTCTCAACGATCGTTTCCAATAACGTCTTGAATTCGTCCGATTGGGTGAACTCAGCCCCAAATTGCACGTGTGCTTGTGCGGTGACAAAGGCCTTGTATTGGGCTAGAAGATCAACCGTGTTGTCCAATAATCCAGTACCGGTTTGAATTATGGGAGTATCGATCGTTTTTCGCCATTCATCGATCAGTGTGCTAAATACAGAGTTATTAAATTTAGATTGTTTTTCAATTCTTGCAGCCGCGACAGTCTTTTTCCAAATCTCCCGATTTTCTTCTTCGGTAGCTCCTCCTCCGAGATTGACATCGGGGTGAATGCCAGTCAGAGCATGAATGATGCGGTGATTGACGCCTGGGATGCAGGAACTTTCATGCGATATATCCTCAAGATTGACAGCTCTGCCTCCGTCGATTGCATAAGCATGGGCACTGTCTACGAGGGCGTTGTTGATCCAAGTGACCCAATTGTCGTCGCGATCGACTCGGTTCATAGCGCGGTGGTGAAGTCGTCGAAACGCTTTTTGGTCGTCAAGCGCAAGGACTGCAAGGCCGAGTAGTTCGCGCGTTTCCCTTTTTTTTGCCTCCGTATTCCAAAGGAAAAGGTGATCTGGGTCATAGGTGGGTGATGCTGGATTGAAAGGAACATTGATTCGATCGAGAAGGGCGCGGGCACTTCGAACTTGACCTTCGCTGAGTCGTTCAGAATTTTTGAGAGCATCGAGTCTGGATTCGATGATGTGCTGGATGGATCGACCCTGATTGGAAGGGTTAAAAAAGCGAGCCAGCGCTGGACCATGTTGACGTCGGAGATTGGCAGTGGTTGCGTGCACAGTGGTGAGATTGTCGCCATCATGTCCCGCATTCGGTTGAATGCGTTGAGTTCGGTTGCGAGGGGCTCGCGCTCGATTCAGTGTATTGAGGTCGACCAGCTCAGCGAGCTGGGTGAAGTTTCTACGTCGAGCGATGGTGCGGGCCTGTTCAAGACTTTCTGGATCCAGTAATAAGTGGGTGATGGCGATTCGGTTTCTATGACGAGGGTAGGGTTCTAAGAGGAGTTTGACGAGAGGTAAAAAGTTACTCCTTGCCGCAAGGAGAAACGATTGATTGTAAAAACTCCTTAAAGCTGAGTCTACGACTGGGATGAGGGTGCTGAGTCGTTCCTTCAAGATTTCAAATAAGGCTTGAGCATCTTGCTTTCGGAGAGTGATGAAGATGAGCCGACGGGTTGCTAAGTGGGTCCAAAGTGAGTGGGGAGCTTTTTTCATTTCGTCGGAGAGGGCTTTGACAACAGCTCTCAAATCAGAAGATTGCAATGAGTTAATGCGGTCGTCTGAGAAGTTTTGATTTTTGAAGTTCTCGAGGAGTTGCGCCGTGAGGGTGCGCTGTGCGTCGCTGGGTGGGGCTTCTGCGATAGGAATAACGGCTGCATCTGGGGCTGGGTCGGGATCCATGTCTTGTTCTGGAGCATCTTGATGATCAGCATTGAGCTGAGAGAGAATTTCAGACATCGTCCTTAAGTTCGGTTGGACGGAAGCCCATTCGAGGAGATCCTGATAGTAAGGAAGCGCGGCAAATTGCCCGCTGTCTGAGACTAGATTTTCATCTAGGAGCGACCATTCTAAGCGTGAGCGGATCATTGGGGCGATTTTTTGGCTCAGTTCTTGGAATTGGGTTAACCACGGCCTGCTATCGGACCACTGCTCGGGAATCCAGTGACAGGCTCGGTAGTGGGTGTGAATGAGTCCGCTTACGCTTCCTGCGAGCATGGAGGAGAAGACGGGCCAAAACCAAGTCGAGCTTTCGTCTGGGGTGGGGGAATGGAGTTTACCGAGAATGGAGCTACCAGCGCCCAAGCTGATTGAAGTCAGCATACCGGGCACGAGGGACCATCGATATCGTTTCTCATCGTAGTGATGTAAGGATTCTTGAATCAGTAGATCGAGGGATTCGAGTTCCTTTAAGATTTCATATTGCTCCCGAGCTGTCAGCAAATCGCCTCTCCGGAGTCTTTTGAGAAGGGAGATTCGCGTGATTGCTCTTGGCATTTCGTTTTGTGTCAGGAGTTGGTAAAGGGTTTGGACGCCGCTTTC
>CAINWE010000144.1 GCA_903854365.1 Oligoflexia bacterium | reverse complement strand
GCCGTCGCCCATAATACCAGCTGCCACCGAGGAAGATCCGAGCTAGCAGGCGTTGATTCAGCAACGTTAAAACTGCACACGGTCGAGAATAAAGCACGACCTCGGATCTTACTGAATCGCTAAATCTCGAGCGCGCTCCGCAAGGCCTTGGGCTATGGAGTGGAAAAAATTTCGCTCAACCAACTTGCTTTCGCCAAAGCGACGCTTCAGACCGTCCAAGATGATGGGCACTCGGGAGGTGCCCCCGGTGCAATACACGACATCAATCGCTGAAAATGGAACACCAGCTGCCTTGACTGTCTCGTCGAGTGCGCCCAAGATCCGATCCACTTGTGGCTCGACATACTTTTCAAATTCGCCTCTTTGAATGCCCTCGACGATTTTAAGGTCAGCATATGAAAATTGAAAGTCACCGCGATCCGAGGCAGAAAGCACTCTTTTGACCCGATCAATCTCCTCAAAAACTCCAAAGCCCAAGTTCTCATGAATCAAGAGAAAAAGCTGATCCATTTTTTTACGACTCTCTGGATCTAAAGCCCAATTTCGTACGTTCGCGAAAAAATCGAGCGTATCGCGCTCGCGCAAGACCGAAATATCTGCCGGAGAGCAGATTTTCTCCATTAAATGGGTCGGCATAGAGAGGGTATTCGAGCCAAACGGCACTTGATAACGAACCCCAGAGCCAAAGTGGGTCGAAATCCGATGCCGCATCACCCCCCCGTCCAAAGAATCTCCTGCGAGCGGAACACCTCCAACGGCCAATACGTCCGAATCCCGAAAGGGCTCGTTACTCATTCTCAAAATCGTATAATCTGAGGTTCCCCCTCCAAAGTCAGCCACCAAGACAATTTTAGAGTCTTTTAATTGTGTACGATATTCTCTCGCTGCAGCCACGGGCTCCGGGCAAAACTCAATGTGCTTAAAACCAGCCAAACGGGCCGCCCGCTCCAGGCGTGATTGAGCGTAGTCATCGTCCAAAGCCTCAGTTGAAAACCGGGCTGGACGACCCAAAACCACGGAGTCTACCTCCATTTTGAAGTGCTCATTACCCCGTCGGCGCATCTCTTTCAGAAAAATAGCAATGAGATCCTCCAGGTTTACGGGTCGGTTTTCGATAAAGGTTCCCTTAAAGCTCCGCATCGGCAGAAACCGCTTCACCGAACGGATCAGGCGTCCCTGCAGGTCATTGTGAACAAACTCTTTGAGAGCCTGAGCCCCAAAATAGCAGTCTTTCACACTTTGAAAATAGAGCAGGGTTCTTAAAATCGTCGGATCAACCGCATGAGGGTCAAGTGGAATCGGCGAATAAACCCGATTTTCGTCCGCAGCCGCTAGGAGAGAGTTCGAGGTCCCAAAGTCAATCGCGTAAACCAGCATAGAATCCTTTCTTATCATAGAATGCCTTGAGCACGAAAAATAGCTTAGTTTCATACCCAATATTTAAAAAGAATTGGCATTCTTACGTCGTCGAGTGTCAAATTCGAAAAAATGTGCTAAGCTCCGCCGGAGTTACTAAAAACACCACTCTTCGCAGCTTGCGGATCATTCTAGTTTACATCCTACTCTGAAGACCAGCGCAGCGAAGATAAGCATGACTCCGACTATCAATTCTGCATCAACCTCCGTAAAGGCAGCGTATTATGAGCTTATTTACTGATTTTAACCTGCTCCCATCTCTCCAGGCGAGCCTAGCGGAAAAAGGACTGACCACTCCTACTGAAATTCAGGATCGGGCCATTCCCCTCTTATTGGAAGAGCATTCGGTCATCGGGATATCTGAAACCGGCAGCGGCAAGACCTTAGCCTACGCTCTCCCAATTCTGCACAGTCTCAAGAGTATGGAAATGCGGGACCGACGAATTACTATCGAGAGCGCACCCCGAGCCTGCGTCGTCGTTCCCACGCGAGAGCTAGGCGAGCAAGTCACCCGAGTTTTTAAACTCTTTACCCACACAACACGCCTTCGGGTCCGAAGTATTCTGGGCGGCAGCACCCTGGATCTCGCAAAAAGAAATATCCAGGGACAATTTGAGATTCTGGTCGCCACTCCAGGTCGCCTAGTCAAGCTTTTGGATCGAGGGCTCATTCATTTAAGCGATGTACGCACATTAGTTTTTGATGAAGTGGACCAAATGCTCGATCCAGGGTTTCTCCCGGGCGCAAATCAAATCATCGGAGCATGCCCTGAGGTACTGCAAATGGCTCTTTTTTCGGCAACGATCAATCCCGCCGTACAAAGCCTCATTCATCAACGATTTAAAAATGCTGAGGTGATTCGCAGCGAAGGAAGTCACCACTTAGTTCCTACCCTAACGACTCAAAACCTTCCGGTGATCAATGGCAAAAGATACCCTATCCTAGAATCCCTTCTCACTCAAAAACGCGCAAACGGCACTCTCATTTTCACAAATACTCGCGAGCAATGCGACAAACTCGCCCAAGAACTCAGCAAGAATGGGCACTCCTGTGTCATCTACCGAGGAGAGATGGATCCAACGGAACGCCGGAAAAACCTCAAAGACTTTCGAGAAGGAAAAGTAAACCTTTTACTAGCAACGGACCTAGCGTCCCGCGGCCTGGACATCGAGCTTGTAGGTCGGGTCATTAATTATCACCTGCCGCAGCAGATCGAGAACTACATTCACCGAGTCGGGCGCACAGCTCGAGCCGGACGCCAAGGCCTAGTCATCAATCTAGTGACCGAGCGCGACCAAGAATTCATCAAGAAACTGGCAACCATGACACAGAAACCTGAAAAGAGAATCAGAACCCCATGAAAAAAATCAATTCGACGCATTTTCTAAAACTCCTCTTCCTCTGCTCCATCTCATTGCAGCTGGGACTGCCCCAAACCTCCGGAGCTGTCATTTTCGACTTGAACGGAAGTGCAGTTCAAGTCACTCGCAAGCCTGAAATCGAACTCCATATTTACGAAAGAGGGATTTCAGTGAGTCTAGGAGCATTGCGGTCTTTCCTTCATGAGACATCCCGGGAATTATTAAGCCCCGGCACAGAAGCGCTCGACCAGGCCCTAAAACGAATCGAAGAATACTTAAAGGCAGAAGAACCCTCGCTTGGACGGACTTCGCCAGAGGTAGACTTTTACCCAGCGGGAGGCGAAGCTTACGGAGTCACTGAAAGAGAACTCGAGACCGACCTGAAACAAGTACTGCAGGCGATTGATGAAAATTTTTCAAAACTTAAGACTGCCAAAAAGATGCTCCCCAGCTTTCTTGAACTCTTTTGTAACTGCCTCGACATCCAAGGAAAGGCACCCTTAGATAGCTTTGGCGGGCGACAATCTCCCCTCCACCGGATCTATGGGGCCGATTCACCCTCTGCCCGCAGACCCGATGGCTTCAGGCCGATCTCAATGAGTGTATCTCGGAGCTCGAGTCCAAACCTCTACTTATCGCTATGCCCGGCAGAAAATTAAGCCACCTCTCAAGAAGCTACAGCCAGAAACTTAGGCATCATTGATGAGAGCATTCGTTCAAAATAACGTTTTCAGACTCGGTATTATTTTCACGCTGATCACAACGGCGAGACTAGCATCGGCAATGAATTATCACTCGGCCGCAACTGCGACAAGACCGATCCACGGCGGCTATCCAGGCAACTTGAAAGAGGCACTGATTCCGCTTTCAGGATTTGAAAAATTGAAGCAGGCCAGCCTTCATCGATGGACTCCGTCGACATTTTCGTCACTAGAGAGCCAAGAGACAAAGTCTCTTAAGCCCAGCACTCAACGTGTAAAAAACGGAGTACCAGTCCTTGAGGACTGGCTCGAAAGACATCACGATAACTACTTTTGCCATGCTACTCATGCAGAAAACATCCCCTGGATCTTAAGGGAGGGAGTACTTCGTCCTCCCGAGCACCGTTTGAGAACCGATCAATTCGCCAATTTTGAAGGCGCCCGCGACGGCATCGGATTAACAACTCAACAAATCAAAATCGTCGAAGGCATTTTTACAAATCACCCTCAGGTTTGCAACGGCATTGCGTTTATCAGAATCTCAATCAATTCAGATAACGAATATGAATTTGAATTTGTGCCTGCGTCTCAAAAGGAACCTTCCAAAATATTATACAAATGCAATAAAAATAAATTCTGGGACATGGACAAACCAAACTTTTGGAACAATATTGAACTAGAAAAAAATTTTGATAACTACGCGCTTCATAACCTATGGAAACTAGCTCTTAGTGTCACATCCCGCGGCAAATTCATAAACGGAGTTTATGAACATGAGCGCCCGGATTTGCCACTCGTATCAATACCTATCATCGATTGTAAAATGGACCGAAAATCTGCTGCTTTCCAAAAGTCTCTCCCCGGGGATGTAGACGCTTGGACTCGGGCCCACTTTTTAATGGACGAGGATTTTCAGAAATCTCGGCAAGAAATCTATACGGCTTTATCCAGTCAAGGAATACCAATGACACCCGCAGCGCTCTATTGGGATGAGAAAAATGAGCGGGCAATCGATCGAGACCTTGGGAAGATTCAATCTCAATTTACCTCGGCTCTAGCGCAATTAAAATCAGACTGCGAAAAAAAACTAGGATGTAGTTACCCTTGGCACGATGCATTCAAAAGGATTGGAATAGAAAATAGCTTAAAAATTATTCGACAAAGCATTTTTATTCGCAAAATTCCACAAAATAAACTTCAGGACAATATCTCTTTTTCGCAAAATTCTATTACTCGTAATTACGGAAGTACTAGAATTTTAATTGGCGGAGCAAGTCGACTTGTAAAACTAGGACTTTTTGAAAAATGCGGATACGAATACCAGTCCAGAAATCAATTATCTGGGGAATTTTACGGAGTTGACCTCGCTCATCCTGATGTGCTCATTGTAGGCCCCCGAGAGGTCTTGAACCCGTTTCAAGACGACCCACGATTTAAAGTCATTTTTTCAGAAACCATCCCTCTTTCTCTCTGGGAAAAGCACTTTCCTCCCGGTTTTTATTAGACCCTACAGAGCGACTGTGCGGCACTTTTAAACCTGAAACACAATCGGCAACATTGCGACTTTTAAAGTTCTAAGAAGACTGGAGTTTTTATGTCGGAGCATCAACTCAGAGATGACCATCGCCGCTAGCCGGGGTAGCGCCGCCACCTGCGCTAACCGGAGGACTGCCTGCAGCTGCACCGCTACCATCGCCCGCACTCGCTGGAGTAACAGCTCCGGAAACCTGGGGACTCGGAGGAATTACTTCATTCGCAGCTGAATTAATTCGAATCGAGTTTCTTTTCCCAGGGCCCTTGTCAGGTTGGGCTAAGTCTTCAGGACGTTGGTCCTCCGGTCGAGGACCGCCTGGACTTTGCAGCTTCAATAGTCCTGCTACAGGAGCGCCGCCCACTGCAGTATGAGCACCTCCTCCGCCGGCAACTGAGGCGTGGGCGGCCGAAACTCCTGACAGATCGGTCGCGCTCGACGAGGCCTTCAGAATCGAGTGGGCAGGCTTGGCTTCAGGATTCGGCTGATGTTTCGCTCGACGACTCAGTGATTCAGCCGGATGAAGAGCATAGCTCACACTCTCCCAGGAGACGAGACATAAGGAGACAATCCATAAAGCCGAATAAATAATTATATTTTTCATATCAAGTCAATTCTACAAAAAAACTAGTCGTTTGCAAGGTCTCCAATCGTTGGCCTCTTTCAAATCACTCATGAAGAATCATTGAACGCTATGACTCAATCCCATCAAAGCTGATACTTTTTCATCAAAGGTACGCCGATGCACTTTAGGATCCACTGAAGTACCCGCATCAAAATTCGTCGACTGAGACGCAGATGCTTCACATAAACGGCGCTGTATTCAATTTCAGGAAAAGCCCCTCGAAGCAATTTAAATCCTGAGGCCCCGGAGCTGAGATTCAAGACGATCTCCCTCTCGGCGGCATCTCGCAGGACCAAGTAAATCAACATTCGATAAAGACCATGCGAGGATGGCAATACCGTATTATACCCCACTAGAGGCGTCGTCATGACTTCATTTTGAACAAAATAGCCAACTACTCCTTGGAGCACCCCCTGAGAATCTCGAAAACCGTAAAAAGTCATCAATTTGGCCTGATGCCATAGGCGGATCAACTCGACAGTAAACTGCGGATTATGTTTGGAGTACTTTTCTAAATAGAGCAGGCCATAGAGTACCTCAATTCTG
>CAINWE010000143.1 GCA_903854365.1 Oligoflexia bacterium | reverse complement strand
GGCGCCTAGGGCAACTGGATTCGAGAAACTAGTCGCTTCTTCCAAAAAATCCTGACAAAAGCGAACGGCGTCAAAATTTGCCACAAACTCTCGCATCGTATTCAAGCTGGAAACATCTGTCTTTTTTCTATGACTGTCTAATTCCCTTTGAAGACGGTCAACCCGCTCAGTCAACCTCTCGACTGAGTCGCTCAGACGGCGGGACTCCGACAGCACCTCGTGCGAAATTCTCCAAAAGCGAGTGTTAAAATAGGAGAGAATTTTCGAAAATAAACCCAAGGATAAAAAATTCACTAGAGTTTTAAGCCATCTCCCACGAAAAAATTTTTTTAAACCAGCTCTTGATTCCACAATGGCTTGCTGTAATTTTTCATCCCGCAGATAGGCCAGCGCAAAATAACCAAACCAGGGGGAAAAAGCTAAAATTCTTACGATTCTTTGATCTCGCTTAGAGGCCGTTTGGAGTGCACTCCTAGGAATTTTTCGAAAAGTCTCTTGTGCTGCCTTAAAATAACCAAAAGAAGGCCAGGCCTGCTCCCTACCCCCTTGCCAATACCAAAAAGACGCGATTTTATAACGAAGTAATTCGCTCGCAACCAAGTCAGTCACCTCGTGCCTTGCAAACACTTCGTCCAATAAGGCTAACATTTTAAAAACTTCCACAAACCGATGCCTGGAAGACGTCGTTGCTCCTTTCCGGACAGCTCGATAAGTATAAAGTGGCTGGTCAATTAAGCAGAAGCGAGTTGTTGGATTCGCTGCAAAATCCCAGAAGAAAATATTGTCCTCAAATGCAATTCTCTCAGGAAAAGAAATATTCGCAGTGCGTAGGACATCTAATTTAAATAATTTACCGCATGCACTCACATTGATCTCGCACATGCTGTTAAGGAGCGAACGAGTTGGAAGGGAGCCGCGATTCTCAACAACCTTTAACCACTCATTATCGTAATACGGATCGCGATAATAAGCTCCGCTAACCTCATTATAGGTGTAGAGAGGTGCCATCACCATATCGCAATCATTTGTGATAATGGCACGCACAAATACCTCAATATTATCAAGAGTAATAACATCGTCCGAATCTACAAACCCGACGTAAGCGCCCGATGCCCGCTTAAGGCCAGTATTTCGACAAATACTTAGACCAGAATTAGATGGAGTCTTACATGCCACGATCCTTGCGTCCAACCGCGCAAAGTCATCAATAATATCCTGACTTCCATCTGGACTACAGTCGTTGACAACAATAATCTCGAGATTTTTATAAGTCTGCTGGCAAATTGAGCTGAGGCATTCGCGAAGATATTGCTCTGTCTTATAGACAGGAACGATCACGCTCACCAAAGGTAAATCATGGGTAGTTGTCATTTCCAAATTTCCATTCCAGCTCGAACCGTCAAAGCAACTGCCCTGGTCAACACCCTAGCCGGTGCCGACGCATGATAGATGGAATGGCGGGTTTTTGCCCATCCCCCACCCTGATGGAGAGTTCTTGCTGTCTGATACGCCTCAGAGCCACCTTTTATCAAAGCCTCGTAATCCTTTAGGTGTCTTGATTCGAGATAAGGAACACCTATCTCGGCCCCTTTCAGTTCATCGCGCAAGCGGTTCAAAAACTCTACCTGGTGTCTGTCATCTAATCTATCGAGGTGGAAATAATGTTGGATAAATAAGGAGCTATTCAAAAGACCTCTGAACCTTTCATATTTATAGGGAT
This sequence comes from Oligoflexia bacterium, assembly GCA_903854365.1. Classification (GTDB taxonomy): domain Bacteria; phylum Bdellovibrionota; class UBA1018; order UBA1018; family UBA1018; genus CAINWE01. The sequence goes on along the minus strand of CAINWE010000143.1, from coordinate 81 downwards.
CTCGCCTTTTAAGTGCTCCTTGCAGATAATGATGGAGATCGAAAACTAGAAACCCCTTTTTGCCTCCCTTAGCTGAAGACG
>CAINWE010000142.1 GCA_903854365.1 Oligoflexia bacterium | reverse complement strand
CATGAAAAGCCCAATGAGCGCCCTACTCAAGGAACGAGATCGATACGGACACAAAAACGCATTTGGACACACCCTCTTGATTGGAGGGAGTCCAGGGCGCATTGGAGCAATTTCAATGGCAGCACGGGCTTGCCACAAAATGGGGACGGGCTTGGTCACGGTGGCCACGTGGGAGGATTGTTTTGATACACTTCTCACGAAACTCCCTAATGAAACGATGGCCGTCCCTCTTCATCTCAAAGGCAAGGAGTATGAAGCTTATCGCGATACTCTCACGTCCTATTCAAGCATCGTCATCGGACCAGGCCTGGGACTACGACCCGAAGGCAAGCACCTTCTAGAGGAACTCTTATCCATTTATACGGGGCCTATCGTGATCGACGCAGATGCATTGAACTTAATTGGGGATCACAAACTCCACGCGCATCTCGTCAACCGAAGAGCACCTACGGTCCTCACCCCGCATCCAGGCGAAATGGCCCGCCTCTTAGATATCGAGAAACCGAAGGTTTTGGAGAATCCGATCGATGCACTGAAAAGGGCCGTCTCGAGAACGCACGCGACGGTTCTCCTCAAAGGTGCCGCTACGTTGATCAGCTCACCCGAGGATCAACTCTATCTCAATCACTATCCCAATGACGGTATGGCCACTGCCGGCAGTGGCGACGTTTTAGCGGGCATGATTGGTGGCCTTTTGGGACAAAAAATGGAGACCTTTCAGGCCACGCTGCTGAGCGTGTATCTCCACAGTCTCGCCGGAGACTTTGCCGCAAAAACCCATGGTCATCGGAGTATGACCGCACCTGACATTATCGAGAATATTGGAAATGCATTCAAAAACCTCAAATCTGCCGAACTTAGTATCCCTTTGGAAAGCAGAATCCCATTGCTCTGAGGATCGACTGGTCCAAATTGCTGCGGAACTTGCGAGTCAGTTAAGGGTAAAAGACCGAGTCCTTCTAGAAGGACCCATGGGAGTAGGAAAAACCACGTTTGCTCGTGCTTTACTCGCGGGATTAGGCCTCGACCAGCCACCAGAAGGAAGCCCAACCTTCGCAATCGCGCATGAATACGACACCCCTTCGGGTGCGGTGGTCCACATGGATTTCTACCGGCTAAAAGCCGAGCAGGAAATTGACGAAGCCGGAATTCCGGCTTACTTCTGGGACCGTGATCTCATCGTCATTACTGAATGGCTCTCATCATGGCCTGCCTTTGAAGCACAAGTCCTCAAATCGGGGAGAATTTTTCGCATTGCTTTAGAGCCTATCTATGACGGAAGCCAAAAACAGAGCGAGCAATCGCCTCACCTCCGAACAATTCAGATCACCCAAAGCTAAAGTTATCTAGAGATGAGGGCGCTCATCTCAGCGACGGCCGTCTCCAGTCCCACCAGAACCGAGCGGCAAATAATCGCATGGCCGATATTATATTCTTCAATCAGGGCTTGTCCTGAATGACGCATCAAACCAACAATATCCTGAATGTTTTTATAATCAAAGCCATGCCCAGCGTGAGCATGCAAACCTAGCTCAAGCGCCTGGATGGCTGCCTTCTGAATTCTCAGTTTCTCCTGAACTCTCCGAGATCGAGAGCGGCCACCGAAAGCGCTCTGAGCCGCCAAACAATATTGACCCGTATGAAACTCCACGGCATCAGCACCCAAATGATGACTGAGGGCAACTGCGTCACTCGAGGGCTCTATAAAGCAGCTCACCTTAATTCCCTTTTTCTTGAGAGTTTGAATCGCAAGAGCGACTGCCCGCTTATTTTTCGCGATGTCTAATCCCCCTTCGGTAGTCAACTCGCGCCTCTTCTCCGGTACCAAACAAACCCAATCCGGGCGAATTCTACAAGCAAACCGCACCATTTCAGGCGTTACCGCCATTTCCAAGTTAAAGGCGACCTTCACATTCTTTCTCAGATCCCTGACGTCCTGATCTTGAATATGCCTCCGATCCTCACGGAGATGCGCCGTAATCTGGTCGGCACCCCCAGCTTCCGCTAGCTGAACCGCCTCAATCAAGGACGGATAGACTGTGCCTCGTAATTGGCGCAAAGTCGCCACATGATCTACATTCACTCCAAGCCGTGTCTTCATCAGATCCTCCCTACAGGCAGGTGCCGCCGATCAGGCTAAGCTAGCCTGGATACTGGCAGCAATTTTACGAGCGATCACCTGAATTTGAGCCAAATTTTCACCCTCCACCAGAACTCTGGCTAAGGGCTCCGTGCCTGAATACCGCACAAAGATTCTTCCAGTTTGACCGAGCTCAGCTTGTCCACTCGAAATTTCATGGGCGACAGCTGCGATACTTTCAAACGGCTCACGCCTGGAAACTCGCACATCTTCTCGCGCCTGAGGAAAGAGTTGAATGCCCTTCTTAAGCTCAGACAGAGGCTTTCCAGTTCGTCGCATCGCCTCTAGGACTTTCAGCGCAGCAACGATGCCGTCTCCAGTAGTAGACTGGTCTAAAAAGACGACGTGACCCGACTGTTCACCTCCCAAATTAAAGCCATTTTTTCTCATCGTATCGACCACGTAACGATCTCCCACCTGGGCTCGAACCATCGAAATCCCATGTTGCCTCAGCGTGAGCTCAAGCCCTAAGTTAGACATCGGAGTCGTCACGACCGTATTGCCCTTCAATGAGTTTTCACGGGCCATTTGCAATGCGCAGAGGCCGATAATCTGATCCCCATCGACAATTTCTCCGTTCTCGTCACACAAAATACATCGATCTCCATCCCCATCGAGAGCGATTCCCACATCTGCTCGGAATCGAACGGTCGCCCCTGCAATCGCATCAGGATGCAAGGCTCCGCATTGCTCATTAATATTTAATCCATCGGGGCTCACACCTTGCTTAATCACCTCAGCGCCCAACTCCTCAAACACTAAAGGGCCCACACGATAGGGAGCCCCATTGGCACAGTCCAATACAATTCGCATCCCTAGAAGATCTAAATCTTTCGGAAATAAACTTTTCAAAAACACAAGATATCGCCCATGGGCATCATCAATACGATAGGCTTTACCAACGAGGTTACCTGTCGGACGAAAAGAATCGGGATCCTTCGCAAAGATCAGTCGTTCAATTTCCGCCTCCAGCTCATCTGGCAGCTTATAACCATCCGCAGTAAAAATCTTAATCCCGTTATCCTCAAACGGATTATGGGATGCTGAAATCATAATCCCAGCATCTGCGCGCATACTCTGGGTCACGAATGCGACTCCTGGAGTCGGAAGTGGACCGATAAAAATCACATCCGCCCCCATCGAACAAATTCCAGAAGCCAGGGCTTGCTCAAGCATATATCCAGAAAGGCGCGTATCTTTTCCAATCACAATTTTCGCCCGGCGTAAGGGCTTTGAGGACTCCAAAGGTTTCAGCCCCACCGGGATTGAACTCCGAACCACTGTCTTTGGATTGGAAAATAAGACGTGGGCCACAGCGCGTCCAACCGCCATCGCGACTTCACCCGTCATCGGGAATTGATTAGCAAGACCTCGAATCCCATCGGTGCCAAATAACTTTTGTTTCATCTGAAACCCTCACTCAATTAATAGAGAGTCACCGTCACATGATCCGGAATGACCTTCACTAAACCCATATTTGCGGGCAGCGTCACTCGAAGGGGCTCATTATAGCGTCCCTTAGTCCTACCCCTGAGATCCACCGAAGCGAAGACTTGATTGCGATCAATCGACTTCAACTCCTCGAGATCCTGAGGCCCAGACCGGACCAAAACGGTGACATTTTTTTCTTCAACTCGAAATTTATAGGTAGAGAAAACTCGAATGTCCACATTCTTAATTTTAAAGTTGGCCGAAATTGGATCCAAGTGAATCGTACCCCGAGGAAGCGGGCCGTCCAACTGCACCCCAGACTTGGCCAAATCCAAGGAAAGCTCTTTTTCCACGTGACCTCTCAATTCAGAAAGATCAATCGGCTTGGTCAAAACTTCAGTTAAAGCATCCACCCGACTCTCTGGCCCCTTAATTCGAACGAATTCAGGCGTCATTTGAATGCCTGAAAATCGGTAGCCCTCGGGTGGAACCCCCCGGAGCTCCGCCCGCACAGGAACATCTTTCCGCTTCAAGTACTCCAACTTGATTTGAACGGCTGCCGGATTCACTGACAGCACCCTCACTCCAATCGGAACCCGAATACTGTCCGAAAAAAATCGATAGGTCAAAACGGAAGGCTTAACTCCGTTTAAATTAATTCGAATCGGATTTTCCCGACGATCTAAAATCGCTCGCAAAAAAGCTTTAGGTCCCGAAAGTCGAAAAAGCACTCGATCCGGAACCTCACTTGCGACCACCACGTCCGCAGAAGTTTCCACGACAACGGGTATATCCTTGGTTTCCTCAACACTTCTCGAACCTAAGGCCACACCCCAAAGCACTAAAGCAATGACTACCGAAACGATCTTTGTCCCCAGGTGATCGGCCATTCCGTCGAAAATTCGCTGCAAACCGCCTCTGTCCCTGCTCATCCGCTCACCTTTTTCACCCAACCCCTCATTCGCCTCGGAAGAGCCGTCCGATTGTGGGAGATATCTAAAAGAGCTGACAAGCTATCGCGAAGCTCTTGTTCGTTCAAATTCGTAGTAATTTTTCCATTTTTTACCAAATGCGCTTCGCCAGCCTCCTCAGAGACCAGGATCACAATTGCATCTGAGTCTTCTGTCAAACCAAGAGCCGCCCGATGACGAGTGCCGTACCGCTTATCGATATTCGGATCCTTAGAGAGTGGTAAAAAGCAGCCAGCAGCAGCGATCTTGCCGCCTGTGATAATCACTGCCCCATCATGGATGGGGGATACAGGGACGAAAATTGAGTAAAGGAGCTCGGCTTTCACTCGAGCGTCCAACCGTGACCCCGTATCGATATAGTTTTTGAGTCCCGTCTCACGCTCTAATACAATCAAAGCACCAATTTTTTCCTTAGCCAACCGCACTGCAGCCCGAGCAATATCATCAATCATCTCGCGCTCTTCTTCAGCAGAAGCCCCGGCGAAAAATGGATTTTTGCCAACATGAGTGAGGGCTCGCCTCAAGTCATCCTGAAACAGAACAATCACGATGATGAAAAGATTATCAAAAAAATGAGAGAAGATCGAATGCGTGGTGAATAACTCGAACATGGACGAAAGGTAAAACCCAATACCCAAAATTCCCAACCCGGTGAGCATTTGCATAGCACGGGTGCCCTTGATCAGGAGCAAAACCCGATAAACCATGAAAGCCACAATGCCCACGTCCAGCAAATCGATGACTCTCAAACTCGATTGCAGGCTAGCTAGCAGGTCTCCCACTCGATATCATGACCCCGGCGCTCGATCTCACATTCCATTCGCAACTTTAAGCGAGAACGGGAGCGGGCGCAGGTCCTCCTCCTGTTTCTGTGTCTGTATGGCCGTCCGCAGTTGCGGATGCCGTTGGGTTTTGATTAGAGTCTACAGCTGGAAGCGGT
>CAINWE010000141.1 GCA_903854365.1 Oligoflexia bacterium | reverse complement strand
GAATAGCCCGTACTCTCGCCAAGAAGATAGAAATTTCAAAGGGTTTGGTAATGAAGTCATCAGCCCCCATTTCGAGCCCCAAGACGATATCGGACGTATCTGCACGGGCCGTGACCATGAGGATGGGTACTAAGCCAGTGACTTTCTTGCAAATCTCAAGGCCAGATACGCCTGGCAGCATCCAGTCCAAAACCACTAAATCAAATGTTTGAGGGAGTTGGAGACGTTGGAGTCCTTCTTCTCCATTTTCTACTGAGACGACCTGGTGTCCTTCTCGTCGTAGGTGAAGTGAGATCAGGTCTTTGACGTCCCGTTCGTCTTCGATGACCAGGATGGTAGATTTTTGAACCATAAGGAACTCCGACTACGAGCTGGATTTGAGCACATTCTTGATGGTTGCAGCCTGCGAGGCGTGCCTCACGTCCTCTCCAGTGAGAGCAAAAATCACGTCTTCAGCGATGTTGGTGGAGTGATCACCAATCCGCTCCAAGTTTCTGGCGATCAAAATCAAAGTGAGTCCCTGCTCGATCTGATCTGCATGGGTCTTGAGGTGTTCTAATGTATCTTTGAAGATCTTATTTTTAAGTGCATCCACCCGGTCATCGCGTTGGAGAACATCTCGGGCAAGGTTCTCGTTACTTTTGACGAAGGAATCCAAAGCGACGCCGACCATTTGCCTGACTTCTTGGAACATAATAGGTAAGTCAATCAAAGGTTTCATCGGCGGGGCTTGGATGTATTCACGCGCATTTCTAGAGATATTGACTGCTTGATCTCCCATGCGTTCCAAGTCGGTGTTAATCTTGATAATCGCAAAAATTAATCTCAAGTCTGTGGCTAAGGGTTGTTGTAGGGCCAAAAGCTTGAGGCAGGCACTGTCCACGCTCATGTGAGACTGATTGATCTTTTTTTCGAGCTCGTACACGTTCTCTAGGCGTTCTAGGCTGGATAGCTGGAGCCCTTGGGTGGCTTCTTCAATGGCTCTTTCAACCCAGCTAGCCATGACGACGAGTTGTTCTTTGAGTTCACGCAGCGACGTATCGAAATGACGTTCCATTATCCAAACCTTCCGGTGATATACCGCTCAGTCTGCTCCTTCTTGGGAGCAGTGAAGACTTGCGAAGTCTCTCCAAATTCTATCAGCTCACCTGAGAGAAAGAAAGCTGTTTGATCTGAAATTCTCGCTGCTTGCTGCATGTTGTGCGTAACGATAATGACGGTGACTTTCTTTCTGAGTTCAGTGAGGAGCTCTTCAATTTTCCCTGTAGAAATTGGATCCAGGGCGCTCGTCGGCTCGTCCATCAGTAGAACCTTGGGTTCCACCGCGAGGGCTCGGGCAATGCACAGTCTTTGTTGTTGCCCTCCTGACAGACTGGTGCCGAGTGCATGGAGTTTGTCTTTGACCTCATCCCAAAGTGCAGCAGCCTGGAGGCTGTGCTCTACGATTTCTTTGAGAGTACTAGAGCGTCTGACGCCTGCGAGACGGAGTCCTGCCACCACGTTGTCAAAAATAGACATCGAGGGAAATGGATTAGGTTTTTGAAAGACCATACCCACTCTTCGGCGGATCGAAACCGGGTCGACTTTTTTCTCGTAGATGTCTCGGTTCTCTAAAAGAACTTGACCGGTTGCACGAGCGCCGGGCGACTCTTCGTGAAGACGATTGAGGCATCGAATGAAGGTCGACTTGCCACATCCGGATGGACCAATCATCGCGGTAACCGTATGCTCAAGTGCCACCATGCTGATGCCCTTGACCACTTCGATCGACCCAAACCAAGCGTGGAGGTCTTTTACTTCTAAGATCGAATTTGGATTCATTTCCTGCTCCCCCGCGGACTCAGTATATAGCGCGTTACTAGGTTCATAAAAAATACAAGAAGAACTAAAATCAGAGCGCCTGCCCAAGCTTGCTGATGCCAGTCCTCGTAGGGACTGATGGCATAGGTATAGATTTGAACAGGAAGGGAAGATGCAGGTTGATCGATTCCTCTTTGCCAAAACTGATTATTGAAGGATGTAAATAGGAGGGGGGCGGTTTCGCCAGAGACACGGGCAATCGCTAAGATGATGCCAGTAGCAATGGCACGCGAGTGTCCCAGGAGCACGATTCTTAAAATGACTTTCCATCGGGGTAGACCGAGAGCAAGTCCAGCTTCTCGAACATGCATCGGGACGCGCTTTAAGAGCTCTTCCGTACTGCGGGCCACTGTCGGAATCATGATAATCCCGAGGGCGATACCCCCAGCAAGCAGTGAGAATCGCCGCATAGGAATAACGACTAACGTATAAATGAAAAGTCCAATAATAATCGATGGAACACTCGTGAGCAGGTCTGCGCTAAAGCGGACGACTGAACTGAGTTTGCCGGGTGGATATTCGGATAAAAATAAACCTACGCCAACTCCCCATGGAACGCCAATCATCGAGGCAATCAGGATGAGGCTAAGCGTGCCGAGAATGGAGTTTGCCATGCCGCCGTTGGTCTCGCCAATGGGTTGGGGGAGGTGGGTAAAGAAGGCAAGATTAAGTCCAGGTAGACTCCGAGTGAGAACATACCCGAAAATACTGAGTAGCGGAATGATTGCGATTAAAGATGCCAACGCTAATAGTGCGTACATCGCCCGATAGGTTAGCTTCCTTCGTGTGTAGCTTCGAGTCATGTGTTGGGATAAAACTGACGAGATCATCGCCGAGACTCCCGTAAGATAAAAATTCGAGCAAATGCATTAATTAAAAAGGTCACTATGAATAATAAAAATCCAATTTCAATGAGCGCAGAGAGATGAATGTCGCTAGTGGCTTCTGCGTATTCGTTGGCTATGACGCTCGCCATGGTCTGAGCCGGAGCGAGTAAGGATAGGTTGATTTCGGAACGATTTCCAATCACCATAGTCACTGCCATGGTCTCTCCAAGGGCTCGGCCGAGCCCAAGAATGACGGCCCCTCCGATTCCCGACTTCGAACTTTTGAGAACAGAAATTTTGATCATTTCCCAGCGCGTCGCTCCCAAGGCCAGGGCAGCCTCTCGTTGAGTGGTGGGGATGGTTTTAAAGATTTCCCGAGAGATCGTAAAGATCGTGGGGATGATCATGATCGATAAAATGAGCCCCGCTGCAAGCATGCCAACGCCATAGTAGGGACCCGTGAAGAGCGGAATCCATCCTAAGTTTTTAGAGAGGAAAGGCTCCACTGTTGTCCGAAGCCAAGGTGCGAGTACAAAAATTCCCCAGAGACCGTAAACGACGCTTGGAATCGCTGCTAACATTTCAATGAGAAACCCAATGGCTTTGCCAATTTTGGGAGGTGCAAGCTCATTCAAGAATACTGCAATTCCGATACTCAGGGGGGCAGCAATGAGGACTGCGATGGATGAAGAAACGAGGGTACCGAATAGGACGGGGGCGGATCCAAAAACTTCTTGAACTGGGTCCCAAGTCGAATCTGTAATGAAGCTCCACTCAAATCGAGAGACGGAAGCAAAGGCCCCTCGTAATAAAAAAAATGCAATGACGACGAGCATGAGGGCTAATCCCAGTGAAATCAGCCTTAAAAGGGAAGCAAAGATGAAGTCTCCAAGGTGCGTTTCTTTGCGGGATTTGGGTCGAGGTGAAAAACTAAACATTCTCTTCGGGAGTGAGGCGGATCATTTCAATCGTTCGATTGACCTTTTTTACCATTTCTGATGGGAGAGGAGCATAGAAAAGCTTTTGAGCGTACTCTTGGCCCTCAGCAATGGCCCAGTGTAAGAAAGTGATGATTTTTTCGCCCTTATTCTGTGTCATGGAGTTGTGCACGAGTAAATAGGTAAAGGCGCTAATGGGATAGGCCCCCTTGAGTTTTGGGTCTGTGATCGAGATCCGATAGTCGCTTGGCATCGACTGAGTGACGCTGGCTGCAGCGCGAGTGACGGAAAGGAGATCCGGCAGGATGAATTCGTCAGAGCTGTTTTTGATGGCTGCAATCGAGAGGTGATTGATTTTTGCAAAAACTAATTCGGTATATCCGATCGCGCCCGGCGTTTGTTGAATGAGGCCAGCGACCCCTTCATTCCCTTTGCCACCTAATCCGGTAGGCCAATTGACGGCGGTTCCCGTGCCGACACGGGTCTTCCAGTCTTTGCTCACTTTGGATAAGTAATCGGTAAAGATTGCAGTGGTTCCGCTACCGTCGGACCGTCTGACAATGGTGACAGGGTCAGTAGGAAATGTCATGCCAGGGTTCATTTGGGTAATGCGCGGATCATTCCAAGTCTTAATTTTGCCTAGAAAAAGATCTGCAAGAACCTCGGAGCTGAGTTTAAGGCCAGTCGGGATGCCGGGCAGGTGATAAGTCAAAACAACTGCTCCAACTACGGTTGGAATATGGATAATTGGGGTCGGGGATTTGGCTAATTGTTCGGCGGTCATCGGGATATCGGTGGCGCCAAAGTCAATCGTGTGGGCAGTGAATTGGCGAATCCCGCCGCCACTCCCTATGGATTGGTAGTTGATTTGGACTTCGTTGTGAACTTTTTGAAATTCTGAAAACCACTTTGAATACAAAGGAAAAGGGAAGGTTGCACCTGCTCCATTGATTAGGGTGGCTGCTTCAGTGGATACCCCAATGATTACGGCCAGAAGTGCAATTCCTAAACAGCCTAAAAGTACTGAAATCATTCGCCGCATTCTCAACCTCATTCACTTCAAAAAGAAGTGTTTCTATCATGAAGGGTTACAATCGATTGTTAGGCTATTGTTAAGATTTTTTCTTTAAGTGGAAGAAGTCGCGCTCGGAGTGGATATTCCAGCTTGCCGGTTCAGCCACAAAAACCCAAGAAATCCCAGAATGAGGGTTAATGGAATCAGAGAAATTGCCGTCACGTACGACGAAGGTTCGTAGATTTTAATGCCGTTCTCCATGATGCCTGACCAGTTGAGGTCCATGATGTAACCAATGGCAAAGTGAAAAAGGCAGCCTGCGCACATATTGATACAGTTGGTGACCGAGGTGACCAGACCTGCCAAGCGAGCCGGTGCTAAGTGGCAAGCCATGGCAAAGACCACGGCTTGATAAGAACAGAGAATACCTACGAAGATCATGAGTCCAAGGAGTGAAGACTTTGAAAACGTCGTTTCTGAGTAGATTACGAGTCCAAAAACGACAGCCATGAGTAGGCCAGAGATTGCATTAACCCAATAGTGAGCATTGAGTTTCTCTGCAATGTAAGGGAGAACCGGGCCGCCAACGAGCATGCCCATGTAAATGCCGGAGGTCACTAAAGACGCGTCAGGTTTTGAAAATCCATAGACATTGACGAGATAAGAGACTCCCCAGACGTCTGCAAAGCTCTCAAATGGGCCCACCATGAGCGCGCCGGCGATGGCTACCCAGATGATTTTACGGTTGCCAAGAATCAGCTTCAGATCCGTCCACAGGTGAGAGGGTTCTGTTTTGGGTGAAGTACTTTGAGGCGTGGCTTTCGTTTCTCGAGGAAAAAGGAGATAGAGGCCAATGGAGATGCAGAGACTGAGGGCTGCGAGAAGTTTGGAAACCGATACCCACCCGATTTGTTGGACGAGTAAGCTGACGGGTTTGCCTCCGTAAAGGGCTCCCGACAAACCTAACGTAAATGTTAGGCCCATCATTCTGGTGAAGTAATTTTCCGGGAAAGCATATCGAATCGTTTTGACTGTGCCCAGGAGGCCAGCAGCCGATCCTGCTCCAATCAAAAATCGTCCAATCAGAGTGAGAGTCCAACTGTCGGAGTAGACAAAGGAGAGCGATCCTAGGGTACAAGTGAACGCACAAAAAGAAATGACTGTTCTTGCGCTGAATCGATCCAAGAGGATTCCGATGGGGATCTGCATCCCAGCATAGCCAAGGTAGTAGGCGGCTGAAAGGACACCGAAGGAGGTGGCGTCACTGTGAAACTTAGTCATAATTTCGGTCATGACTAATCCGGGAAATAATCTTAACACGAATTGGAATGCGAAGAATGTGACAGCTACTAGCCACATGAACCAGGAGATTTTACTCAATCCAACTTTGTTACCCACGAATGACTCCTCATCTCACGTTTGCAAACGATCTAGGTGTGCAAGCGCGTTTACGGTGAAGCTTGGGACCTTAAAGCACTGACGCACCTCAGTCAAGATAAACTGCCCTACCTCGCTCCGTGTGTCGTTGAGGACACTTCTTAAAGATAGTATAGTTGATTAAAAAAGTACAGTTTAAACCCGAAGAGTCTGAGGAGAGCCAGTTGAGGTGAAAATGCCTAAAAAAGGTGGGTGAAGGGTGTTGAGAGATGCGACGACTCAAAAAAAACGCGGGGTGATTTATGCGCTTTTAGCGTATTTTTCGTGGGGGTTGTTGCCGCTCTATTGGAGGCTTCTGAGCGGCGTTCCCCCAGTCGAAGTGTTGGCTCATCGGATGGTTTGGTCTTGCTTTTTTCTAGTAATTGCATGGGTTTGGAGGTTTCAGCGCGGTTTCGTGCAGCAGCTCAGGCCTGCGAGGAAATCTCTTAAATTCCTTCTTTGGAGTGCCTCTTTGATTACTTTGAATTGGTTCGTGTATCTCTATGCCGTGACTACAGGCAGGGTTTTAGAGTCGAGTTTGGGTTACTTCATCGCTCCGGTAGTGAGTATTTTTTTAGGGACCTTGATTTTAAAAGAGAAATTAAAGCCTTTACAGACCGTTGCACTGGCTCTGGTTTGTGTGGCTTTAGGGATGCTTACTGTGCAGTTAGGGCGGTTTCCTGGATTGTCTTTGGTAATTGCTCTGTCGTTTGGGTTCTACAGTTTGGTTCGAAAAAAGATCCCTCTCGATCCTTTTTTAACTTCTGTAGTTGAGTCGTCTGCGCAGATGATCCCGGCGACAATTTTTTTGGTAGGGAGTGCGCCTGTCATGGGTCATGTGGAGGTGCCTCAGCGATCTTTCGTTCAGATGGGTCTTTTAGTTTTGAGCGGAGCATTAACTGCAGCGCCTCTGCTATGGTTTTCTAGAGCGGTTCAACTGCTGCCCTTATCGACGGTAGGATTTTTTCAGTACCTATCGCCGAGTCTACAATTATTCCTTGCTGTTGTTTTTTTCTCAGAGCCGTTTACGCAAGTTCATGCTCAGGCTTTCTTTTGTATTTGGACGGGCCTCCTATTGTACTCGGTTGATCTATTCAAAATGCATCGAGTCTAAGCGGTTTTTCTAGCCGCCGCGTGTTGGTAGGTACAGATCAATTCGGCCTCAGTCAAAATGTGGCCGCGAATTTCATTTGAGATTTGTGCCCGGGTTGCACCTGCTGGCAGAGATATGGCTCGATCTAAGGCAAGAACTCTGAAAATGTATCGGTGTTCTGGATGTCCGATGGGCGGCATGGG
>CAINWE010000140.1 GCA_903854365.1 Oligoflexia bacterium | reverse complement strand
TTTCTAGTAGAGGAGTCCATTGGGTGCGGATTGCTGGCAGGAGGAGTCGTAAGCGGATGAAATTGAATATTGGCAACAATCGTCGCATTAACTTCAGAACCATATGTACTGGCTACAAATCTCTTGAGTTCTTCAGGAGCGTCCATTTCATGCGGCTTCAAAAGCTTCGTATCTTTAGTCGCACTCAAGTAAGTGAGTCTTTCCTCAATTGTGTTCCCACCTTGTACAGGAAGTGACCTGAAGCCGTGAACCCATGCAAACCAATCATGTGCATTTACGACCCAATCTTCTTTCCCAAACCCTGTTAGCTGTATCAGCGAATAATTCTCAAGGTCCTCTCTAAAGGGCTGTAATAAATACCCTGGAGTCACACCAAAAATTACAGCAAGAGGTATAACTTCATCGATTCGCAAAAGCTTTTGACCTACAGGCTTTGTCGATGTGGATTTAGTGCTTTTCTTTACTACAGGTTCTTCAAATATCTTTCTAATCACTGCTTTAGGTATGCCGCTAGATTTATGGAGCCTGTCTGGGGTCCAACGCATCACATCACGTCGACTAACTCCATCGAGAATCCCAGGGGTAAATACATAATCACCAATTTTACGACCTGTTTTAGTCCAGTGCTCATAAGCATCAATCATTGCGTTGTGCATTTTGTCTGCAGCGATTCGGTCTCTTAGGAGTGCGACCAAGTTACCTCTAACCAACTCAGTAATGGTTCTAGTAACTAACTTCTGCTGAAGGGTTTTCTTCTTGGGTTTTGCAGGAGTTACCTTCTGAACCTTCCGCATGAATAGCCCCTCTCTTGCCAAATTTTGACAACTCTCAGCTGCCGAAATCTGAAATCCGTCAATCTACTGGAGTGCCACACAAGGTGGCATGAAGTAAAACTATCCGATAAGGAGCTATTTGATGTCGTCTTTAAAGACAGTAAAACAAGCGGCTGAACTACTTAACTTAAGCCAATCAAAGGTTTACCGCATGACTTGGTCAGGGGAATTGCCCGTCCAGCGTATTGGTCGTTCGGTACGTATCCCTGAGTCCGCTATCGAACGTCTTGCTGAGCCAGAAGTCTCGGTGAAGCCTGATTTCCTCCTAGGCGGTGCAGCATGAGCGTTGCATTAAATCTAGTTGCAGATGATTCAAACGTTGCAGCAGCTAAAACTTTAATTAAAGCGGCATTGGGCAATGGTGCAGGTTATTTTGTTATTTCTAAGTCTGACGGACCTAACTGGGAAAACCTAAAGACTCAGTCATTTGATGCCACCGATACACGGAGCATCTTTGAGGAACTGGAAGTAATTAATGAACGCCAGCAGGCCATGTTCGGACTCGCACGACGTGGAGTTCCCTCAGTAGGTGGAAAACGTGGGGGCAATAAAGACATCTCACACATTTCATTGATTGGCATGGACATTGACCTTTACGATGAAAATAAACCCACAAAGCATCTTCCACGAACCATCGACGATGCCTTACACATCCTTGAATCTTTTGAAATTACTCCCTCAATGGTTGTTAAGTCGGGCACTGGGCTTCATGCGTATTGGTTTTTTTCTGAGGACCTAATTATCAAAAGCGACGAGGACTACAAAGCAGCACAACGGCTCGTTAAGAATTTCTATCGTGCCTTTGGAGAGCATGCAGCACCATTCTCATTTGATAGTACGCACGACATTGGGCGTTCACTGCGAGTCCCAGGTTCACTTAATCTCAAAGACTCTAAGCGCACAACGATTGTAGAGGCACTAAAAGTGAATGAAGGAGCTGTCTACACAATTGCTTCGATTAAATCAGTTGCCAAGGATGTAGAGCGTTCCGTGTCTATCAGCAAACCAACGCCATCTATTGGAAAACTGAATGTTGAGATGGTCCGTAATGGCTGCGGATGGTTTAAGCGAGTTTGGGAAAATCCAAAGCAGGCAACTTACGACGAATGGTTTGCTGTGGGCTCAATCCTCTTTTTTGCTCCAGACGGCGAGAGGCTTTTTCATGAGTGGTCAGAGAAATACACAGATTACGACTTTGAAGAGACTCAACGTCTGTGGGATGGAATTGACGCAGAAAAGGCAAAACGCACTTGTGAAACTTTGTCACAAAACTCATCAGGGACCTTGGAATGCAATAGCTGTGCATTTAAGGGTGGTGTACGAAGCCCCATTGAACTTGGTTACCCAGGCAAACGAAAAGTTATTCGCAGTGTTGGAGATATGCCCTCAAAATCTGCTCAAGTGTGGGCGGCTATCTATACGAATAACAACCCAGTACGACTTTTCCAGAATGAAGCAGGTGTTCTACGCATTAACCCAATTCGTGTGAGTTGGGATGTACTGAACACTAAATCTCTTCGTCATGAGTCAGCTCGCATAGCTGACTGGGTTCGAGCTACTACGGAAGGATTTTCACCTTCTGACCCACAAGAAGCCGTTATCGAAGACATGCTTCAAACGGTGCACCCGCCATTGCCATATCTGAAAAAAGTAACGTCCACCCCTGTCATTACCAGTGATGGACGCTTAATCAACGATTATCTCTACGACAAAGATTCCAAAATCTATCGTGTGAAAACTGCTGACCTTCAGGACTTAGATTACGGCACTGGAAAATACTTCGCAACGGTAAAAGATGCAGTTGACTTCATTCTTTCTGATTGTCTTGTTGATTTCCCATTTGCAACAGAGCAAGACAAGGCGCATGCAGTCGCTTTGATGATTCATGACTTTGCCCGAAATTTGTTTACGGGGGCCAGTCCACTATTACTCATTGATAATCC
>CAINWE010000139.1 GCA_903854365.1 Oligoflexia bacterium | reverse complement strand
TTATGCGTTTTAAGGTAGAGCGTGTAGGTATCGGCCAAAAGCTTAGCAAGGCCTGTCGCAATTTCTTTCCGATCCCGCTCTTCAATCCCAATGTCGATTTTCATAAAAAAACCCCCTAGACTTTTTTATCTAGGGGGCTGCAAGCTTAACGCCAAGAAACGTAAGAACTTCTGACTAACTCGCCTACCTAACCATCTAAGCTCGAGAAAAATTTCCAGAGCGCTTCGAGCTCGGTTGCATCCATTTGCTGCAACAAGTCAATCGGCATCGGTTGACGAATTTTTTGTCCACTCTTTCGCGAAACCCCGGATTTAATCAAATCTAAAAAAGCTGCTTGAGTCCAGGTGGTTCCTGCACCCATACGAATGTTAGCAGCTGGTGGCCAATCTGGAGGCCCACCGATAATCTTGCCGCCCCGGTATTCTGCACCGTGACATCCGGAGCAAGATTTAGCGAGATACTTACCGAATTCCTTAGTGGGCCCTTCAGGTGGCTTTTCTGCCATTCCTAAAGATTGGTCCACCATACGAGCAGCAAACATCACTGGCATTTTCCCAGTCGCACTCAGGATTTTGGCCACTGGGCCGTAGGTACTCTCATGAGTAGGCTCTTTGACTTCAGGTACACTTCGGATATAGGCAACGAGTGAATCCAAGTCACCGCGACTCATCCCGTCAAAATCAGAAACTGGCATGAACCGAAGGGAGCGACCGGAGGTATGCACACCGTACCGAATCGCACGAAGGAGATCTTCATCCTTCATATCTTTAGTTCTAAAAGGAGTAATATTGGCAGAATAGATTGTGCCCATTGCGCCGTTCTCGAGCAATTTTTTACCTGCCAGGTTTTCACCGTGACAGTGGACACAGCCATTACGCACATGAAAAATGCGCTTCCCGAGAGCAATGTCTGGAGTCAAACCAGTCTGAGCCTTTGCAGCTAATTCTGGGTGCATGGGATAACGCTCGCCAAGAAGCATCGAAAATCGAAAAAAACACCCCCCTACAAACCCCACTACTACCACCAAGAGGCCTGCAACTAAGAGCCCCAGCCACCGCAGAACTTTCTTCATCTTCTCGCTCCCATTAGGATTTTATTCTATTCTTTTTTTATTTTAACAAAGAATAGACTTAAATCTACTCACTTTAAATCGAATACCGGAAAAAATCGAGAAGGCAACCAAGGCCTCTCCCGTTCTCATCGGCTCGACGAGCGTTTTCATGAAGAATCTCTAGAAAAAATCAAAAAAACTAAATCATTATTCTAATTAGTGAGTTAAAGGCTCAAACACACACCGAACATGCCAGAATCTCTGTAATACATGAACATAAACATGATAGGCAGCATCTAATTCACACGCTCCCGTATCGCCATTAAAGAAGCGTACCGGAATCGAATTACCCAAAAAAGAGGGCACTCCGCCAAAAGGTAAATCTGCACGCACAAACCAGCGACGATTTTGAATACCATCTAGATATTCAGCATGATACCCGGTGAAATCGTGAGCTTCCGGATTAACTGACCCCATCGCCCGACTCAAAGCAAGAAACTGCTTTCGCGTCGGTAACATCACCCCAGAACCCAAACCAGAACAAAAAGAGACCGCATCCTCATAGCGAGCCATCTCACGAGGAGCTGCACTACTCAAAAATAGAGGTTTCCCCGACGGGCCTACAAATTCATAGACAGGACCCAAATCCTGAAAGGCTTGGCTCACAGAACTCAGCCTAGGGTCATCGCTCGCAACTTCCTTAAGAGGCAAATCAGGGTTCACTTCAGGAACGACCTCATCCGCCTCTTGCACTTCGGGCGCTGCCTGCAAAGCTAAAGGAGCTGGTAATGCGAGAGGCGCTCCCTGCAAAGCTTGAGGTGGCACATAGAGTGGAAAATCCCTCAATACCGAAACCCTCCTTAAAGGCGGAGGCGCTATCCAACGGGGCACAGCCCCAACACTGGGGCCGTTAGACAAAAGAACCAACGCCCTGGACGACGGTACAGTCTGAGGCGACGGTACAGCCTGAGGCGACGGTACAGCCTGAGGCGACGGTACAGCCTGAGGCGACGGTACAACCTGAGGCGACGGTTCAGCCTGAGGCGACGGCACAACCCGAGGCGACGGTTCAGCCTGAGGCGAAGGCACAGCGTGGGCAGACGACCCAGATGGTCCTGACCTCACTCCTCTCGCCCCACCAACACTACCCGCAATCCCGGAAGGCCCGCTGAGTGGCCCGACTTCGGAGCAACCCACCATCGTCAACGAACAAAAAACAACTCCAACTAACCCCAAATCCTTACCAATCATGTAAAAACTCCCACGGCATCACTCTCAAAAAACCCGCAAAAGAAACCGAAAATCGGTGCGGAATGAATTATTAAACCATTAGATTTAAAAAATCAATAAAAATATCTGTTAGAATATTAATATGCTTACCCGACTAAATGAGCACTCGTGATCTATGATCTCACTGAGAGTGGAGCCCCCCGGAAAAACTATTTAATCGCTGTATAGATTCGATGAACATCGTCATGATCATCGATGGCGCCCAGAAACTCGGCGACTTCCTTCTGCTGCTCGGCAGAAATCTCGAGCAAATTCTTTGCAATGTAATTCATTTCAGAGAGAGTCACTACCCACCCAGCCTTCACCAGATACTTACTCACGGCGTCTAGGTCACCGGTATCACAGAAAAATCGCCCACCCGCTTGACCCTTTTGCAGTTCCGAGGCTTCCAAGGCCTCAAAATTCTGTGCCCCAGCCTCGATAGCAACACCTTCCAGGTCCTGATTGGAGTCAGCATGAGTCGCTTCGACGACACCCAATCGGTCAAACATCCAGGTCACGCTACCGATTGAGCCCAACTGCCCCTTTCGAAAAAGTACGCGAATATCAGCTGCGGTTCGATTCTTGTTGTCGGTCAAACACTCCACGATCACTGGCACCTGGTGCATGGCAAATCCTTCGTAGGTCACCGTTTCGTAATGAACCTGGTCATCTAAAAGGCCCGCACCCTTCTTGATCGCTCTCTCAATCGTATCCCGAGGAACCGAGGCCTTTCGAGCTGCTTCTACGCCTGCCCGTAAGCGCGGATTATTGTCGGGACTAGGATCACCCACCTTTGCGGCAACCGTGATTTCTTTGACCAACTTACCAATCAAAGCCCCTCGTTTAGACGAGTTTTCTACCCTACCTGCGTGTTTCCATTGAGCGCCCATAAAATCCCTTATCCCACATCCTTAAGCCGAGCTCAACCGCCTTCTCGGTCAAAACGCTCTCGTCAACCGCACGAAAAACTGCCTTCCAGCAGCATAATGAGACCCATTGAAACTACTAGCAATTGTAATGGGGTAGCGAGTGTCGAGAATATTGAGAACATCCAGAGAGACCTTCCACTTGCCTAGTCCAGTTTCACGCTCACTGAAATCGTAACCTATGGTCGAATCGAAGGTCAAATGAGCCGGGAGAGCGATGTTATTACTCTCCCCAGTCCAAAGACCACTTCCAAACAGGGCCTGCGAGGTCCACCAAAAGCCTTTCTTAGAGTAGGTTAGGCCTGCGTTGGCAGTGTGCATCTGGGAGTGATCCATATTTTGATACGAGTCACTACTCCCGTGGTCCGAGGCCCAAATCCCACCACTGATGCCTTTCGCCTTAGCAATCAAATACGAATAATTAAGGTAATTTGACCAATCTCCATCAATTTGTCCCTTGAGACTAAATTCAGCGCCATAAACGTAACCCTGAGCAAAATTAAAGGGCTGAGCAATAGGGGTTCTCAAAAGTTGGGCATCATCGAGGAAATTAATGCCTGTCTTATAAAATACGTTTAAACCCACAACCTGCCGGTCAAAGGCTTGGTGAGCAACACCCGCCTCATAAAAATCTGCCTTCTCCGCTTTGATGTCATACGGAATATTTTGACCTGTCTCACCCCTAAAAGAATTTCTCAAATTCTCGATAGGTGCCGGCTGAAATAATCTCCCATAAAATATATGAAGGCGCGTCGATTCAGCCAACATATAGTTCAAGCCAATTCTAGGTTGAAACTGGTAATCAGTGGGATTGGCTCCAGAATAATTAAACTGAGTCGCATCAAACCTGACACCTGCGTTTAGGACCAAATGTTTCGAAACTGTTCCTGCCTCACGATAAAGAGTAAAGTCATCTTGAGCGTAAACACTCTCAAAGGTCCCGGACATATTACTACCATAGACTGCAGGAGCAATATTTGGCTTACGTTGCAAACTATAAAACCCGGAAACCTCAGTCTGCTGGAGCTGAAAACCTGTTTTAAACAGATGATCATCCTGCCAACGCAACGAATAATCACCTTTCAAACCCAGACTATTCGTATGCCGATTTTGCGAGAAGGACACGGGATTGGCACCGTCAATAATTCCTGGACTCGTGATCGAATAAAAATCTCCAGACGGGTCAGCCGTATTCACGATCGACGAGTATTTAAAATATGGCGCCAATTGAAAGTAGGACCGCTTATCGACAGTATGCTTCCACACGGTTTGAACGTAGGCGTTACGCTCGGCCTGCGTATCATCCGCAGGAGCATAAAGATAAATCGGATGTGCATGGTTACCATGAGCCTCAGGAGAATTCCCGAACTGATCTGTATAGCTAGTATCTGCGCTAAAATAACGCCCCCAGGTTGCAGCATTACCAGGAGCTTTCGGATCAAACGAAATCGGATAGTTTGGAATCTGGAAGTAGCTATAATTATGAGACAAAATCAGAGATAACTTATCTGAGTTAGCCAACTGCCAATCGAACTTAGCAAACTCACCATTTCCCACTGAGCGATTATGCACCGACTCAGTGCCCCCTTGTTTCTGACTACCAAACGATTCCGGATTCGGCGTATCTATACCGCGATCCGTTTGATTGTAGTTCAAGCTAAACTGATAATGAAAATCGCCCCTTTCATTCGAGCCACCATACAGCAGATGAGGGGAGAAAGTATTATACGAACCATAGTTCAGCTCGAGCTCTCCAGCAGGCACCTCTGGTCCGGATTTGGTCACCACATTCACAACTGCGCTCAGACGTTGTCCGAATTCAGCAGGAATACCTCCCGTAATCACTTCCATCCGATCGATATTCCGAGGACTAACGGATTGCCCAAACGAACTCGAAGGAGACTCAGGCATCTGAATTCCATCTAACTGATACTGAATCGATGCATGATTTCCGCGAAAAAAGAGCTGACCAAAGGGACCCGGCACCACCCCTGCAGACGTCGAAGCAATCAACTTAGGAAGACTGGCTTCACTCCCCTGAGGAAGCTGACGAACCTCGTTCTGACTGAGCTCAAATTGAGTACCATTAGAGATATTTTGAACCAACTTTCTCTTGGCCCGAACCCGAACCACCATTTCCTCTGTCGATTTTTTCGGGGTCGCATTGTCCCCCTGTGCCTCGAGAACTAGGTTCTCGTGCGAATCACTCCCCGACGCGACATGAATCGGCAACGGAATCGAGCAAACCTCGCCGGCGCAAACCCAAAGCTCGTAGTCTCCTAACTTCACTGGAAAAAATTGATACTCTTGGCCTGCATGAACCCGAGTTTCAGAAACCCCTTCTCCAGTGAGATTCTTAAGACGAACCGTGAGCTCCTGAGACTCTTTTCCTGGCGCTGTCACAACCCCGGACACCGTACCATCCACCCCAGCGCTTGCACTCGAGGCGACAAGCCACACAACAACCCCAAAGCCTGCTCCGACAAACCGAGACGCAAAATGACCTCTGCTCAACTGACGGATCCCGTGACTCATTAAAAACGCCATGACTGACTTCCTCTAATTCAAAATGCAAACGATTGGCAAAAGCTTATTGCAAACCCTTTGCAATAAGTCAAGCCAACTCCAAGGAAGGACTACGGAGTCAGGGACGCGGAGCTGGGGACGGAGCTGGGGACGGAGCTGGGGACGGAGCGGGGGACGGAGCGGGGGACGGAGCGGGGGACGGAGCGGGGGACGGAGACTGGGA
>CAINWE010000138.1 GCA_903854365.1 Oligoflexia bacterium | reverse complement strand
CACTCGTGTTGCTTTTGATGAGGACGCTTTGGCTAATAAGGAAGCGCGTGCTGAGCTTTCAAAAGAGGCGATCTATAATGCCGTTCAGAAACTCATACCGGATGCGGTCACCTCGATGGAAAAAATGGATTGGCAAGGACGGATCGCCAAGATCATGGGGAACAAGGTCTATATTAACGCAGGTAAGGCTTCTGGAATTTTAGCGGGTGATATTTTGAAAGTATTATCCCCCGGAGAGGAAATAATTGATCCGGTAACCAAGGCCTATCTAGGCCGTTCGGAAGGGTTCTTGAAGGGTACGCTTGAGGTGAGTGAGTTTATCGGCACGGATAGTGCGATGGCAACGATTCACACGGGTGGAAATTTTCAAGAAGGCGATGTGGTCCGTTTATATTAGTCGGCACTCTGCCGAATATCCCTTTTACTTTAACGATTTGATCGCTCTCCAAGAGTCTGTGCTCGAGAAGATTCGACCGATGGGAGAGAGTGCGATTTTATTTGCGGAGTTGGCGCCGACCTTAACTCTCGGAGCGCGGCAGATTCATCAAGACCCTGAGGCCTTCGATCGTTTTCGACATGAAGGCGTGGATGTAGTTCCTGGTCAAAGGGGTGGGAATGAGACCTGGCATGGCCCAGGACAGTGGGTGGGGTTTGTACTCACTCCGCTTCATGAGTTTACAGGAGACTCAAGAGGAGTTCGTAAAGCAGTTTACCAGATGCTTGATCTTCTTTTGCCGATCACTCAAAAGTATCAAGCGCAGGCGCATCTCGAGGAAGACTCACGCCTTGGGATTTGGTCGGATGAAGGAAAGCTCGTTTCGATCGGGATTAAAATTCGTGAGGGTTACACGAGTAGTGGTTTTGCGATGAACTGTGTTCCAAATCCTCAGGCCTTTCTTGGAGTGAACCCCTGTGGGATTTCGGATGCGAAACCGGATTTCTTATTTCGGGGATCGGTCGCGTCCGAGGAGTGGGATAAAGAATTTCAAAAGATTCCGTCGCTCATTGAGCGCGCGTTTTCAAAAAAAGTGTCTTCCTGAAAATTTTCATTTTCATTTTTTAAACATCTCTTGTTAAAATAGTTAACCAGGAGAGGGTGATGTCGGCGAAAAAGCATTCGTTTCAATTTGTGTTCTTACTGCTCATGACCGGGCTATTGTGCCTTGCGTCTTGCTTGAGCTCGCCTCATCGAATTGTAGTCGAGCGGATCCCCGCTTCTGAAGCTCAAAAAATGGGCGTATCTCATCGTAATTAATGGTTTTTTATTCATTTCAAATAGCGCTTAACTTTAGCGCCCCAATAACCGATAAAAATAGTACAATATTAGAGGGTTCAGATGAGCCCTTGGTATTAGGGGATTTGGGTCATGTGGAACGACGCTCAGAAATGGCAATCCGTGAGGAGTTGCTTTCGAGAGATCTCTCGAGGGCTCTTGTGCTTTGCCATTTTCGCCTGTGCACCCCAGACCGGTTCTTTTACTTCTGAATGTGTCGTCAATTCGGATCAGACTGGGACCCTGAAAGGGCATTGGGCTTTCCATCCGATTCCACT
>CAINWE010000137.1 GCA_903854365.1 Oligoflexia bacterium | reverse complement strand
TTCCCTCAGGTTTCCTGGCCAGCTATATGATTCAAAAAGCTCGGCAACAGCTGCAGACAATCGATGGATCGACTTACCTGCCTTCTGCGAAAACTCGTCTAGACACCGATGGACCAGATCCCCAAAGTCTTCTCCCCGCTCACTCAAGGGCTCGAGTTCAATCGCAACCACGCAAAGGCGATGGAGAAGATCCTCTCGAAACTCGCCCTTCTCTGCCGCCGCCCAGATATCTCGGTGAGTGGCAGCGATAATTCGCACATCTAACTGAATCTCTCGATTACTCCCAACCGGAGTGATCTTTCTAGACTGGATAAAATCGAGTAGCCGCGCCTGAAGTCGCAGAGGTAATTCTGCGACTTCATCCAAGAACACCGTCCCCCCCTGCGCTAGCTCCAGACGCCCCAAACGTTTTTGATCCGCCCCCGTGAACGCACCACGCTCGTGCCCAAATAGTTCAGACTCAATCGTCCCCTCGTGAAGACTTGCCAAGTTCACCACAATAAATGGCTTATGTTTTCGACCACTTTCCAAATGAATTTGCCGGGCAAGGGAGGTTTTCCCCGTACCCGTAGCCCCTGTAATCATGACCGTCGCCTCACTGCCTCGCGCAATTCTCAAAGACTTTTCCAACTCTGCTCGACCTAGCTTTAATTGACTCATATGTTTTCCGATCCTCTCTGGGCAGGCCGCTCAAGCAAAATTCAGGCCAACCTCTTAGGGTGGTTTGACTTTACCCCCGGGGACCCGCGCGCACTGCGCTGTTGGTCCCATCCCACACCCCACAAAATAAAAGGTTGGGAATTCCCGACAAATCAGTTAATATCCTGATCCAGTTTAAATCCATGAAAGAGAGTGAATGCGTCTTCAAACGCTCTCCCTCCTTCAAGAGAAGTGATTGAGGAGCCTTTAGAAAAGCCATGAATACGCCTGCTCATATTTTGATTTGCGATGACAACCCCGTCTATCATCAGTACCTCCAACGTAGTTTAAGTCCCTCATTCAAAGTCACAGCTACCCGAGACGGAGACGAAGCGCTCAAAGCCTTGAAGGAACAATCCATCGATTTAATGCTTTTGGACATTCAACTCCGGAGCCCAACCGAAGGTATTCAGTATATTCCTAAATTTTTGGCCGCAGACCCAGATCTAACGATTGTCATGATTAGTGCGACGACGGATTTTCGCACCTTCAGGGACGCCATGCGATTGGGCGCCGTCGATTACATTGCAAAGGATTTCGACGCAGACGAGATTCAACACACTCTTAAAAAGGCCCTCGAACGACGCGGTTTACTCAAAAAAACCCAGCAACAGAACTTTGAAACCCTCACCCACCAGAGACAAAACCTTCTCTTAGGCAACTCGAAGGCAATGCAGGACCTTCGACGAAGAATTGAAAAAGTTCGTGAGAGCACGACTCATGTCATTATTCACGGCGAGACCGGTACCGGCAAAGAATTAGTCGCTCGACAGCTCCGCAAAACTCTCACCCATGATACCATCGAGCCATTTGTCGCCATCGACTCCTCCACGATTCAAAGCACAATGGCTGAAAGCATTTTATTCGGCCATGAAAAGGGAGCATTCACCGGGGCTGATCGTACCACTAAGGGAATCTTTGAAGAAGCTCACCAGGGCATCGTTTATTTTGATGAACTGGCCAACATGCCCTTAGAGATTCAAGCGAAGCTTTTGAGAGTGATTCAAGAAAAAGAAGTCAAACGCCTCGGTTCCTCCAGGACAATCAAACTCGACTTTCGAGTCATCTGTGCAACCAACCGGGACCTAGAAAAGATGGCGACCGAAGGCCAATTCAAAGAGGATCTTTACCAGCGCCTCAACGTGATCCCGATTCAGATTCCCCCCCTACGAGAAAGAACAGAGGACATTCCCTTATTGGTAGATCACTTCCTCAAAAGGCAGAGTCATCCTTCTCAACCCCTGCAAATGTCGGATGAGGCATTAGAAGCTCTGATGGCCTACCCTTGGCCTGGAAATGTCCGAGAACTCGAAAACACCATCGCCTACATTGCCACGCTTTTTGACGGGGAAAAAATCGAAGTCGCTGATCTCCCGCCCAAACTCCGTGAGAGCATCCGCAAAAAGGCAAAGGACAAGCTGGCGCACATCTTGGAAAGCGACTGCAGTAAGCCCTTCTATCAAAGAGTAGAAGAGTTTGAACGCGATCTCCTGACCAGGGAACTCACCCAGCACCAAGGAAGCCTCTCCAAACTTGCAGTCTCTTTGGGAATGGACCGCTCTCACCTCTATACGAAGATGAAAGAATTTGGGATTCGACCTAGTAAAACTGGTCAATCCGGTCAGGCAACCCCCAACCACAACTGAATCAAATCCACCGAATTCTCGAGAAATACCGTAGTCTCCGGGGACAAGAGGACATCGATTTTCATCTGAACGCCGGGCTGAACAGAATCCTGCGCAGGGCGTGACTCAGCTAGGGCAGCTCCGCTCGCAGGCTGCGAGGACGTCGGCTCAGTCACCTGCAGTTCGAGGTAATAAAACGCTTTTTCTCGACTCGAGGAACCCTCAGAACGCGCCATTTGGTAATGACGCAGAACACAATGCAAGCGCTCCCGATTTTCTTTAAAATAATTGAAATCTATTTTCAGCTTTGAGGCAGCCGCTTTTAAACTGACCAGCATTTCGTTCCATGCCCAAAAATAATCCTCTGCCCCGGCCAACCATCGCGGGGAGCGCTCCAGAATATCGGCATGAGCCAAATCAGCGATGATCGAGTATTTTCTCCAACCGGCCAAATCCAATCCACCTGCCTGCACGGAAAAATGACTCCGAGGAAAACACTCTCGAAACTTCGTAGACATTCGATCAATGCGTCCACGATCCGAATAATCTGGGATCCGCTGAACCTGAAAGACCCACCTCTTCAAACTCTGCGAGGGAGACTCAATCCACTCGAACACGCTAAAACTCCGGAACTGGGTTTTTGATCGACTTGCCGGCAGGAACTTGAGACTGAAGCTGAGACTGAGGCGCCGCCTGAGACTGGACCTGACGTTGCTGCGGAAATTGCGCCTCAAGATCGGACTCAAATTGATCCAATCGCTTGATTTGCTCTTCGAAACGATGTTCTGCATCATCTAGCAACCACTTCAACTCATCCCTTTGCTGCTCATGCGCTTCAATCAGAGCCAGAATGGAATTACGGTCCGAATGATTTTTGGGCAGTGCCTCCCAAGATTTTTTCAGACGATCAATCTCGATTTGCTTCGCGGCCCAGAGGTCTTGAATCGGATAGACCTGATGAATTTTCTGATTTTCATTCCGAATCTGAATCGCAAGAGCTTTCAACCTCTCGTAAGTAGGCTGAACTCTAGAAAGCTGCTTTTTGGTAGCTTGGTGGGCTTCCCGTTCTTGATGAAGCAGTGCTTCTAAATTCTGCATCCGTACCCGAGTCTGACCTAGGTCACCCACAAGGCTTTTGCTCTTTTCAACCTCCAGATGGTAGTTGAATTCAATTTCTTCAGATGCCTTCCAGAATATTTCCCAATCTTCAGGACGTTCCACCCTTTTAGTGTGATCTGTTATTGATCAACTGTCAATCAGAGGCCAGACCGACTCAAGAGACCAAAAACCAGATTCACCAAAACGAGCGAACAAAAAAGAACGAAAAGATAATCTCTCTGGATCAAAAACACGATCCCTGCCAAAGCAACTCGGGCTATCGGTAATCCAATCAAAATCAGCAAACCCAGCGTCATCCAGACCTCGGGGTGCCCTGCTTTCAAACCCTCAAAAAACTGAACACCATGGGCTTGCAAGGTCAGCCCCGGAGGCAACTCCCCTCCTTGCTGTAAGAGTTGCAAAATCGAAGTAGAATTCCCCGTGAGTGACGCTGACTGAGACGACACGAAACCCCTCAGACCCCACCCGACAGCTAAGCAGCCA
>CAINWE010000136.1 GCA_903854365.1 Oligoflexia bacterium | reverse complement strand
CGATATGGGTATTTAAAAGCCAAGCCTCAAACTTTTTACCAGACGAAGTCACCTCAACGTAAGAATCCTTTAAATTAGGCGACTGGCTCCTTAAACTCTTCACTTCTGTGCCGGTCAAAACGATTCCGGCCTCGACCACCTCCTCAATGAAGTAATTGGAGTGGGCATTCGGGTTACTCGCGATCAGCTTTTGACCTGATTTTTCGACTGCAGCCATGGTAAATCCTCTCTAGCTCCAGGCGCGGCGGGCCTAAAAAGCCAGGGCCAAAGATACAGCACCTCCGAAAATGCGTCCACCCGCATTGTAACCCGGGGCGCCGATCTTGCGCTTAGTCAGATCCCCCGTCTCATCTCCCGGAGTTTTCACGATCGTTTGAGCGGTCAACTGCTGGTAATTGAGGGCCACATCCACCCTGGACGGCACGGGAAAGCCCAAAAACGAATCGAAGTGCAAACCCCACCCAGCACTGATCGAATGCTTAGGAGGATCGAGATCGTTTCCGACCCCATTTGAAACCACCCGTAAGATACTGGGGCGATAAGAGTACCCGAGTCGCAAAGTGTGAGAAGAACTCAAAGCCCACTCCCAACCGACCCGAGGCACGACAGTATTGACATACTGATACGAAGGCACAATCCCGGGCTGGATGGGCATGATTTCGCGATTCGGTCCCACTGCTTGACTACTTTGAGTTAAAGAAAGGGCTGAAGGTTTGAATCCACTCCACAACTGATAATCGACCTGAGCCACCCACCGATGATCCGCCACTTTGAAGCTCATCCCAGACTCCAGGGTAGCAGGATCGTAGTAGAGTGCAGATGCTGCGCTAAAAATGAAATCCGGAGAAAGATTCCCTTCCAGTAAGCTCGCCGTCGCCGTCATCGGCAAAGACAAACTTGAAACGGCTGCAGCACGATAAACCAGCCCGAAGTTCAACGGATGCTGCCCAACGCCTTCCTCCGCTCCAGGAGACCAAAGCAGCCCGAAATATCCAGAAAACATGGTCTTGAGACTCGCATCGAAGGTCATGGTTGACACCGAATTCGCCTTCAAGTTCATAAATACATTCGCATTACCTTGCAATCCGAAAGCCGTGTGCAAACCTACTCCGAACCTCAATCCAGGCAAGACCCTAAAACCAACTCCTAACTCCACCTGGGGACGTTGCGTGCGCGATCGGTATAAAAAATATTCAGGGATATAAGCTTGGCCTGTATCCATATAGGCCAACTGATTCAAGGGCAGAAACGCCACTAAACCTAAAGTGAGCCGACCAAAGTCCGGCAGAACCTGGTAAGATAAACCTAAAACTTGCCCAAAAGTATCTTGATAGTGAGCGTCAACCGAGCCTTCCGTTTCACCGTCGGCCACATAATCATTCTGAGTCACCACGCCATTGATCGGTAGAAACGATGGGCGGGCAAACACAATACCCCACCCCAATATTAAACGTTCTTTACCATCACTCGCGAGGGCAGCTGGATTGTGATAGGCCTCGAAGCCGCCGGTCTCCCCCGTCACCCCTGCCCCCCCTAAAGCCATGGTGCGTCCTCCAAAGCCCAAAAAATCGCCCACATTTGCAAGCGTATCTTGGCTACCCCACAGGCACCCGAGCCCAACTATAAAAATCCAGACGACCGAAAATTTGAGTTTTGCCCATTTTTGCCTGCGAATCATGCTGTCTCCCTAGAATATCTCAATCAACTGGTTCAAGCCGTCAGAAGTCAAGAACCCCACTATTCCGCAAAGCCGACTCAAGGGCAAGGCAAAGTCGTGCTCCGAGAAGGACTAAAACTCAATTTTGAATCTTCAGGACCGCTTGAAAAAGACTTTCCCACTCGGGCCAATCCAATGCCTCCGCCCGTAGAGTAGGATCCACTCCCGATGCCTGCAAAGCCTGCGGCCAAGGAAACGTAGAACGTAGCATTTTTCTTCGATGAGCAAAGGATGCACGCAGGACAGCCTGCCAGGTTTTTAATGCCTCAGGATGATGAAAAACATCGATCCTAGGCTTTTCTCGACGAGTTAAAATCACGACCTCGGACTGGACTTCCGGCGGCGGGGAAAAGGCTCGGGGCGGCACCTGGATCAGAGATTGCACATCCCACTGATTCTGAATCCAAACGGAGAGGCTACCCCGACCACTCGAACTCGGACCGGCCCTCAGGCGCTTCGCGACTTCAGCCTGAAACATCAGAACCATTACCGGGATTCTCTGAAACTCCTCAGCCAGACGAATCAAGATCGCAGTGCCAGCCGAATAAGGTAGATTAGACACAACTGCAAGAGGTGCGGTCTGCAACCATTTTTCGCGTTGAACCTCTAGAAAATCTCCGACTTCGACGTCAAGCCTAGGTCCTGGGGCGGGGAATTTCCCTTCGGCATCCGCCTCTGGTGTTTGCGGACGGAGACTGTTAAATCGCTCCTTCCAGTCTTGAGCTAGCTTTTGATCCCTCTCAACCAAGGTGACTTGAGCAATCGAAGGTGTCCCTGCCAATTTCTCCAAAATAGGCAGCGTAATTGCACCTTTCCCGGGCCCCACTTCAAGTAAGCTCACGCAAGAATAACGTCGAGCTTCTTCCAAGATCGTGTCCGCAATGGTTTGGCACACACGGGTGTCTGTTAAAAAATGTTGTCCTAAAGCTCTTCTTCTTCCGTGAGTCGCCATCAATCACTCAATTCTCTGGGTTAGCGATAGCATTCAGGGTCAGGAACTCTTCTCGTCGCAGCGAGTTCCCTTGCAAGAACCGAAAGACTCCCGCCCCCGCGATCATCGCGGCATTATCCGTACAATATTTCATTTGAGGAAAAACCGGGGGACCTAAAAGCCCCTGGGCTTGCCACTCTAATTCTAGGCGTTCCCGCAAACGGGAGTTGGCCGCTACCCCGCCGACGATTGCCAGAGCTTGACACCCATGCTCTCGAATCGCGAGGTAAATTTTACTTAAAAGTGCGTCTACAATGGCTTCCTGGACGGAGGCACAGAGGTTTTGCATCTCAGCAGCTAATTGATTTTCCTTTTTCAACCGCTCCGCCACCAAGGAGACAGCAGTTTTCAATCCACTAAAAGAAAAATCCAGGGTTGATTTTTGCGGCAGCGCCCGAGGAAGCGAATAAGCTTTAGGATTGCCTCCACGACCTTCTCGATCAATCCACACCCCACCGGGATAAGGAAAGCCCAAAATCTTGGCCGTCTTATCAAACGCCTCACCGGCCGCATCATCTCGAGATCGCCCGACCAAAGACCGTTTTAAAAAATCCGTTGACCAGTCTTTCGGATGAGTATCCATCCGATACAAATTCGTATGCCCACCTGACACTACAGCAAGAAGCATCGGATAGGATAACGCCTTTGGGCCAGCCTCTGATGCAGCGTCCGTTAAAAAAATACTGGTGGCATGCCCCTCGAGATGATGAACCGGCACCAAAGGCTTTTGGAGCGCATAAGCCAAAGACTTTCCAGCACTCACCCCGACCAAAAGCGCTCCTACTAAACCGGGGCGATTCGTGACTGCAATCGCTTCGAGATCCGTTTTCGGATCAATGCCGGCTTGTTGAATCGCCTCATCAATCATTTCGTTCACAGTCTCCAGATGATTACGAGAAGAAATTTCCGGCACTACCCCACCATACGGCTGGTGAATTTTAATCTGAGAAAACGTCGCTACACTCTCCACACGAATCAGGTCTGTAGGACTCTCCGGCAGAAAGGAGACCACCGACGCACTACACTCATCGCATGATGTTTCAATCCCTAGCAAATACTTGCGCATGGGCTCAATCCTATAGGAAAAGATTACTTCAGCCTCTTACGAGCACTTTTAGCCAAGATCGATTTGGGGAATTTTTCCACCAATTCCTGGTAAAAGCCTTTGGCATCTTCCTTCATCCCCATCGCGTCGAAAGACAATCCAATTTTGAATAGCGCCTCCGGACAATGCGCAGAGCGCGTATACTTTTCTGGAAACTTCGAGTATTCAACGACAGCCTTTTTAAATTGCTTCAAACGAAAAAAACTCTCACCTCGAAGGAACGCAGCCTCTTCCAGGTTTTTGGCCTTAGGTAACTTCTGATACTTGCCGAGCTGATCGGCAGCTTCTTGATATTTTTTTTCAGCAAAGAGATTCTTCGATTCTGTAAATAAATCACTCGTTTCCTGACGAGCGACGAGGGCCTCATGCGACTGAGGGACCGACTCACGGAGCTCATGGAGAATGTCCTGAATGGCCTGTTGGCCTTTTTCTAACTGACTAATCCGAGCCTCGAGCCTACGAAATAAGTCCCCGGATTGTTCACGAGACGGTGCCCTCTCGAAATCCTTTTCCTGACGCTCCAAATCTTCAATGCGACCTTGCAACCGAGTAAACTCATCTTTCAGTTCCTCGATGACGTACTCGCCGTGCGGCTTGACGTCTTGAGGAGGACCCTCAGATGCTAACACCCGGGTCGTGAGTCGCTCCCCACCTTCGCCTGTCGAATCACCCTGGTGATCTGCAACGGACTCACCTCTCAGTTGGGCTCGAGTCTTGAGACAACCCTGCAGCACAGAGACAGAAAAAAGGACGACCAAACCGGCACCGATGATTTTTTTTACTGAGACTGAAGTCATGAGTTTTGCATATCACGACCCAAATCAGATTGAAACCGTCGGCGCTGACTCTTCCAGACCTGAACTCACGAATTAACGGAAGCCTGCTCCACCGGGAACACCTGCTCCGCCGGGAACACCT
>CAINWE010000135.1 GCA_903854365.1 Oligoflexia bacterium | reverse complement strand
CAAGGGGCTGATGTAGGTGGCTTTTACTCCTGATTTTCGGAGTCGACCATTTCCTTTAGTTCTTTTCCTACTTTGAAAAAGGGGACTTTCTTAGAGGGGACTTGGACGATTTGGCCAGTTTTTGGGTTTCTGCCCTGGTAACTGCCATAGTTGCGATTGACGAAAGAGCCAAAGCCTCGAATCTCGATTCGTTGATCATTTCGAAGGGCCTCTGACATCATATCAAAGATGATGCTGACGATAGTCTCGGATTGTTTATGCTGCAGTTTTCCCTTTTCGGCAATCACGTGGATCAAATCAGCTTTTGTCATAAGGCGTAAGACTCCTTGAATTCAGCTCTTTTCTTTTCAGTATATTTCTAACGCTAAAGATAGGCTATCGATTTTGCAAGAAATTTTTGCAGAATCGGCTTAATGCCATTTCACGATCGAGATGATAATTTCAAAAGTGATGAGTAAAATAATGATCATTTCTAGTAAAGTTTCGCGTTTCGACTTGGAGAGGTCGACGATGACTTCGATGCTTTCTTGGATGATCTTGATCTTATACTCGAGCCCCCGGTAGCGGATGTCGATTTCCATCATTGCCTTGAGATCTTGATGGATTTTGTCGAGCTCAACGTTTTCCCAGGTTTCATCGGGCGAGTCGACGATGTACAAATTGGAAATGATTTCCTGTTTAGTGTCCATGCACAAGCCAATGAATTTGATCAGGTCTTCAGTGCTCTCCAGCATTTTTCCCTGGCGGCGCAGGGTCTTTGAGAAGGAGTTGATCTTGACGAGCAAATTTTCAATCAAGATCTCGTAGTATTCGAGAGCAGTGCTTTCGGCTAAAAGCATGCAAACAATTTTGACGACAGCAAAAGAAAGTGTCGGAACAATGACCCGATCGAAATAAACTTTGCCGCTCGTAGAGCCGGGTTGGGACGGGCCCTCTTGAACTTCGAGTAAGAATACGTCCGTAGCTCTCCCCTGGTCGGAAGGAATTCGATATTCTTGAATGGTGCTCAGTTCCCGCTCTTGCAGGTCTTCGGGTACGTTAAAAAAGACCACTGCGCCGTAGTTATAGACAAATAGGTAGGAGTTCTCCGAGTATTTGACGATCATCTCATAGTTAGAGAACTCCAGTGCGGGTTGGGTGAATTTCTCTCGCAGGTCTTTTAAACGGAGTTTTTCCGCAATATGAATCGCTTTGATGCGAAAAAGTTTTGACTGCGAAGTAGATGGGCCTGCTTGAGCTGGGGAAGAATTCATGATTGTTTGACTTCCTTGATCCCAGGTAAGTTCCACAACTCTAGAATGAATTTTTTGTGGCTGTTTCTATTGCCTTTGTAGATGAGATTAATTTTAGTATCCCTCCCTTTGTTGATGATCAAAAAGTCCTGAATCGTTAAATCATGATGTTGAAGTGATTGATCCAGGTCCTGTTTGACTGATTGAGAGAGTTCGCCGACGACCAGTTCGCATGAAAACGTGAGCGATCTTCCTAAAATACGATCTTCAAATAAGGTCATTCCCACCAAGACTAGAATCACAACGACAGCGCATACGAGAGCTACATCCCCGTAGCCGATGCCGATACAAATCCCAAGAGCGGCAACTACCCATATGATGGCAGCTGTCGTAAGTCCAAGAATTGTGCCGCGAGCTTGAATGATCGTGCCGCCGCCCAGAAGGCCGATTCCAGAAACGATTTGTGCTGCTACTCTGCCGGGATCTCCGAAGTGACCCTGTTCTGCTCCTGCCGTTGAGATTAAGATCGAAGTGGCTGTATAGAGCGTCGAAGCTAGGCAAATGAGCATATTAGTCTTGATGCCTGCCGGTTTGTTTTTTAATTCGCGCTCGAAACCGAGAAGGCCACCGCATAGGAGAGCAATGGCGATTTTAGGAAGAAAAAATTCGATCAATTGTGGAAATGTCATCGACATCGAAGGATTCATCTCCTTATTTTAGAGCTTACGAGTCAGCTCAGGCAAGAAACTTCTATTGCTGTGTTTATTGCTCTTTGTCAAAGAGGATGTGCAGAGTGAGGGGCTGCGTCAAGGTAGTACTTCAACGCGAATAAGGTTTCAAAAATACCTCCACGGTCGTGAAAGGTGTAGAGATATTGAATCTCAGTTCCAATACTGATTTGTGGCTGAATGAGGTAGTCAAAGCCGACTTGAGGTCCGAGATAATAGGTGACGGGGCTAGCAAAGTCTAGACCTGTTTGAATGCCGACAAAGACACTATTTTTTAGAAGGTAGTTCAGGTCAAAACCTACCGTGCCTATGTTGCCTCGCATAGCGATTTCCCCGCCAATCTCGAGGGAATTTTCGAAGGCATAACTCCCCGTGAAGCCATAAATCGGTACTGTTTGATCGCGCAAGTTGAGCTCGAAGCCGGGGCCTCCGAATAAAGAGACGTTGTATCCATGGAGGTTGGCGTTGCCTGGGGTGGGTAAAAGGAGTCCGCAGAAAGCATACGTCAAGACAATCGAGCGTAAGCAAGGCCTGCAGAAATTATGGGTAGTCATTTCTTTATTTTAAATCTTTTAAAAGTAAAAAAACAGAAAATTTCCATAGGCTTGGATCAATCGGCGCACGGGAAACGATCTGTTTGACTTAGGGTGATCTTAAAGTTCGCACTGACATTTTCTAAAGAACGGGTTTAGCTGGACTTCAATTTGGTATAAGGAGAGGGAATGAATCGATTCGATGTGGTACTAGTAGATGATGATCCTTTAGTTCGGATGTCATGGAAAATGGTTGCTCAACAGAAGGGTAAGTCGATTCTGATTTGCTCATCCGTGGACGAGTTTCGTGAACATTTGCAAGCCTTAGAGCGGTCTACACGGATTTATCTGGATTCTAACCTCGGGGATGGGGTGAGGGGTGAGGAGTTTGCCCTGGAGCTTTCAAGGTTGGGGTTTACTGAGGTTTTTTTGGCAACAGGCTATCGGTCGGCAGAGCTCGGCCGCCTGCCTGGAGTCAAAGGCATCGTAGGTAAGGACCCTCAGTTTTAAGTTTGGGCGTGATGCCGTCTAGACTCCGGTGCGGTCGGCACCCCAGATGTATTTGTGGATCTGGAGTTGAAATCGAACAGCCAATCCGTCTGTCAGAATTTGCTCAGCTAACCACTGGGGCTCGATCCCCGGAAACGAACCGGGTGAATTTTTTGCAGCAAGGGCAGGCGAAAACAAGATCTCGCGGCAAGGTAGAGATGAGGTTTCTAGAATGGATTTCGCCCAGAAGTAGTCTTCTTTCGAGGCGATCACGAACTTAATTTCGTCAGATAGTTTCAGGAGTGGGAGATTCTTTTTAAAGCCCTCGCGGTTCATGCCGCTCGAGGGGGTTTTGACGTCGAGAATGATTCTAGCGGAATTGACGACCTTCTCGATCGAGATCTCGCCATGGGTTTCGATGCTGACTTCGTAGTTATTTTCCCGGAGCACTTGAACGAGGGCTGGGGTTTGTCTCTGAAGGAGGGGCTCTCCCCCGGTAATGAGGACTTGCCGAGTTTTGAAAGGGGATATCGTCTCCATAATTTCGGATATCTTCATTCGCTGGCCGCCTTTGAAAGAATAGGCAGAGTCGCAATAAGTACACCGTAGATTGCAGCCTGTTAATCGGATAAAAATAAACGGGACGCCTGTTCGCGAGGTCTCCCCTTGTAGGCTATGAAAAATTTCCGTGACCACGAGACCGTCAAAATGCATAGGCGCCACGTTCTACCACCTGAAGATCTTAGAGTCGATTGATAAAACAGGAGAGGCCCCAGTCTCTTGCGTGCGACTGAGGCCTCTAAGATGAAGAGGGAGTCCTAAAGGGACCCCCTTTGAAGTTTTTCTATGGACCACCTTGGTCCTTACTTCCTCCTTTGGCAACCCGGCTGGCAAGAACTGCTGGGGTGAAACAGTTCGTAGCCCCGTGGCTTTGCGTCCTAGCCTTTCGACTAGTTTGCCCTTTTCAAAGGGGGTTATGGGTAAACCCACCTCTTCTAGCGACCCAAATCCTTGGGTCGTAATCTGATTTGTCGCCCGTAGGTTCTCCTTTGATGCTTAGGTTCTTCTGGTTGATTACTTCGGGGAATCACGCTGTCAATATACTCAGTGTAACGCTCCGTGTAATAGATTGCAAGTGCGGCCTTAAATTATCGAAATCATTGCATATTATTGATAATATTGGAATATTTTTTCTGCAGCCTGAGAAGGGAGCGCTGGGCTAGTTAGCCTAAGCGCCCTACGGGGGGGGTCTTATTTTTAAGATCCTTGAGGAGTTCTCGGGTCACTGCTCTGTTTAAATGCTACCCATTTAGCGAT
>CAINWE010000134.1 GCA_903854365.1 Oligoflexia bacterium | reverse complement strand
GGCTAGTATCCGAAGCGATTTTTGTTGCATAGGGGGTATTCCTTTCTTGAGAAGGATTAGCTTATTTTGCAATAAAATCTATGTATAATAACTCGATATAATTCTCAATATAATTTTTTCTTATTCTGTTTAATTATAAAATTTAATGCGAGAGATTAATGCGAGAGAATGATGAGTAGCCATTCTGACCAGACTTTCAGAGCCATTTCTAAAACGTAGGTTCGGGTTCTTTCGAGTTGTTTGGGGTAGAGGTAAGGAGATGGAATGATGGTAGAAAAAGTCTGGTTGCCGGATCGGAGACCGACTGCAGCCTCACCTTGGGTCGAAAAGCCTGTGATTACCATCGAGAGAGCGTCGGGGTCGCCGTCGCCCAAGAGCTCTCGTGTTTGGGACTCGGGATGAATCGTTGCCTTCCACTCGGTCAAGATCACCCAGTGTTGAGCCGGGTTTAGGTGAATCGGTTTGTTTAAATACCCTCCAAGGCGCTGGGCGAGGAGACCTCCGGTGGCCTGGTCAATGACGTCAATCGAGTCAAAGCCTTTCAAGCTGCGGATGAGTCTTTCGGCTAAGTCATCACCGTTCGTCGTGATGGTCCACGGGGCGAGTGCTTGATGGAGTTTTTCGATCCAAATATTTTTCTCTAACGCTTCGTCCGGGTCGCACCAAACTTTGATTTCAACGAAGGGTCGATGGGCGCGGTAGCCGGTTTGAAGTTCGCTCCCTTGGAGAGTATGTTCCGTGAGTTCGCCGAGTTCGGCTTCACTTTTTCCCATGCACTGCCAGGTATAGAGTCGAGTGGGCTTTAGGTTTGGGTTAAGTTCACGAAGGATTGCGTTGACTTGCTGATTCCAGATGGCTGCGACTTCGCTCGGTGGACCGGGGAGGACCCAGAAATGGGTCTGGATACCGGATTTGGAATGCGAAAACGAAAATCCCGGTGCGGTGCCCTCAGGGTTAGGTAAGATTTGCGCGCCTCGAGGAAATAGGCACTGGTTGCGATTGGATTCGGCCACGGGTATTCCAAGCAATTGGAGCCGACGGATAATCGCCTCCCAGCTCGGCTCGTGGAAGTCGAGCGGAAGGTTTGCCCATTCTGCAAGGATATTCCGCGTGAAATCGTCTGAGGTCGGCCCTAGGCCTCCTGTGATAAAAATCCACGGAGCAACTGAGGTGCAGTGGTCGAGTGCAGTTAAGATGGAATTTCGATCGTCAGCTACTACTTCGTGGAGAACGACCTCTACTCCCAGAGCGCTGAGCCTTTCGGAAATCCATGAGGCATTTCGGTTGATGATTTGCCCCGTAGTCAGCTCGGTGCCGATTGCGAGGACCGCAGCTCTCGGTTTGCTTCGCTGGCCCGTCGAAGGAGTCATTGAGACCAGTCCAGCATCGTCTGCAGAGGCTTGAGGGCCTTTTTTTGAAGATCTGCCGGCAGATCAATAGCAGGGCTTTCGTTGAGGAGGGCTTCGTAGATTTTCTCAAGGGTATTGAGTTTCATAAAAGGACATTCGTTACAGGCACAGTTGTGGTTGGGG
>CAINWE010000133.1 GCA_903854365.1 Oligoflexia bacterium | reverse complement strand
GTCCATAGGTCGTGTCCATGTTCATAAAATGAGTATATTCATGAAAAACGAGCATCCTGAGCCAGTCATCGTAATAGCTGACATTCTGCCAAGATTCTGGAGGGGTCATCCAAAGAACCATACCCAGCCTCCCCAGAGCGCTCGTCGTCCCATTTGCCGAGTCACGATTATCCAACAAAATGACTGAGGTTTTTTGGCTGGGGTTCCAACGAAACAGCGGAACATACTGACTATGGGCTTCTTCGTAGAGGTTCGTCACCCGCTGAGCGACTGGGGTAAACTCCTCTGGAAAAGAAACTCTAAAATGCTCTGACTCAATCGTTTTCCAATGATGAAAGGGCGAAATCCCAAAGGGATCAGCACTCGGGAAGGGATTAACGGCCAAAAGCCCGTTGCTCCAGCCTGAGGTTGAGCCTATCCAGCTCAAACAACATACCGCAAAAACAGACTGGATAACTTTACTGATCATTCCTTTTGTTTTCATGGGGGGCAGTCTGCATAATAACTCCTGTTGTTTCCGGGCACGAAGAAAATCGAACCGTCTCGCCTATTTTTGCGAAAGTCTTTTTCACCAGAGCTAGCGCGTGGACCGTAGCCGCGACCTTGGGATGAGCCTCCGACACAACGCTCGTGACCTTCCCCACTTCAAGTTGGGCATCGTGACTCACAACTCCATCGCCTGGGCGAGGTGCATGTCCCTGGATCTCGATTCGAACCAAACGACGCGGAGGCGAACCCATGGACAGGATCCGTTCGATCACCTCCTGACCCGGGTAACATCCCTTCTGATCGGCGATGGATTGCACCAGACCTACTTCTAAGGGAGAGGTGTCTGCAGTGATTTCAAAATCGACCCGCGGGGTCATTTGCTGAATTCGCCAGAGTTCTAACTCAGAAGCTGCCAGTTCCATTGCCTCAGGGAACGTTGCGGCAAACCACCGTCCGACGCTTCCGTGAGGACCCCAGACGGTCATCTGATGACGGCCTAATTCAAAATTCTGATGAAAGCACACTCGCAGCTGCACACCCGAGTCGACCGACGGCACTAAAAAGGTATCACCCTCGACAGCAGAGGCCGCTCCCATCCGCGCAAGTTCGCTCTCTAACTCAGGAAACAGCCACATCCATTCCCAATCGCGATCACGGTCCACCACGGTCATCTTTTCACTGAAAGTATATTGATCAATGAAGGCAAGAATTTGCTGCTTCGCATTTTCGCCTTGGGGAGTTTGTGTTTGGCCGGGATCAAACTCAAAGGAATAACTTTCTGCTGCATCGCGCCAAATTTGAAAACTTGCCCTCACTTTGCCCTGGGGCGTAAGGAAACAACCCGGTATCCCTCTGCCGATTTCCAAACTCTTCACGTCTGCAGTACTCAGGCGATGCAGAAAATCTTTTGTGTCCGGGCCCACCAGACCCAGCCAACTCCAACCTCGCGGAAATAAATCGACAGGGGCTGGATTAACCCCTGACTCCTGAAGCGCTCGACTCTCCGAAACTCCAGCGACCACTCTCAATCGAACCTCTTTAAAAAATTTCATAGCCGCTGACTTTATCACAAAAACATCGGAGAGGTGTGTCCACAGTGCCTCAGTGTTAATTGACTCATTTACTCAATTAATGAAATCGCCGATGATAGATCTGTATGCGGAAAAGCAGAGAGGAGCGTTTCAGCCTGGGGTCTGAT
>CAINWE010000132.1 GCA_903854365.1 Oligoflexia bacterium | reverse complement strand
GATCTGGGGTCATCGGAAGATTTCTGGGACCTAGTTTCGTTCTCAAATTCCAGGGCGTGTTTCCCCGCTGTCGCTCATGAGAGGAATTTTATGAACCGTCTTGCAGTCATCAATGTTGTAGGCTTATCCGACCGAATTTTGGGTCAGTCCACACCCTGGCTGAACTCTTGGATCAATCAGTTTGGTAAAAAAAAGATTGCCCCGCTCCTTCCGGCTCTTACGTGTTCCACGCAGTCTACCTATCTGACAGGGGGCTTTCCGGCAGATCACGGAATCGTTGGAAACGGGTGG
Source organism: Oligoflexia bacterium (assembly GCA_903854365.1). Taxonomy (GTDB): domain Bacteria; phylum Bdellovibrionota; class UBA1018; order UBA1018; family UBA1018; genus CAINWE01. Next base: position 4,820 of record CAINWE010000132.1, on the reverse strand, counting down.
TATTTTCGAGATTTGGCTCAGATCCAGTTCTGGCGGCAGTCGAATCATTTAGTTTACGGTGAAAAGATTTGGGATACAGCTCGAAGACTCGATCCTAGTTTTACCTGCGCCAATCTCTTTTGGTGGTTTAATATGTATTCATCAGTGGATTATTCGATTACGCCGCGTCCGATGTATCGGGCAGATGGGCTGAAAGTTCCAGATATTCATACAGAGCCGCCGTTTCTTCGAGGTCAATTGCAAAGGGATTTGGGACGATTCCCGCTTTTTCAGTTTTGGGGGCCTGACGCCAATATTCGCTCGAGTCAGTGGATTGCCGATGCGGCTCGGAAAATCGATGAACAATTTGAGCCCACCCTTTCGCTGGTTTACCTGCCTCATTTGGATTACTGCCTGCAGAGGGAAGGACCCAATGGCAAAAAAGTTCCCGAGGAATTAAGTAAATTAGATCGTCTCCTGAGCCTCCTGGTTGATTTCTATCACGACAGAAAGGTGGGTGTGGTGCTTCTCTCAGAGTATGGGGTGAGCGAGGTCCATGCGCCTGTTTCCTTGAATCGAACTCTGAGAGAAAAGGGATTTTTGAAAATCCGTGAGGAGTGTGGAGAGGATCATTTGGATCCTGGGTCAAGTGATGCGTTTGCAGTTTGCGATCATCAGATTGCCCATATTTATGTGCGAAATCCAAGTCGGGTAGCTCAGGTCAGACAGGTTTTGGAGGCATTGCCTGGCGTGGACGGAGTCTTAGATCATGCTGGGCAGGCGACCTATGGCCTGAGTCATCTTCGCAGTGGCGAATTGGTTGCGATTGCTGCGCCGGGATGCTGGTTTTCTTATGAGTTTTGGTTCGATGATCGTCGGGCCCCGGATTTCGCCAGGACGGTCGATATCCACCGAAAGCCAGGGTATGATCCTGCAGAGCTTTTCATCGATGAGGGCATTCGGTTTCCGAAGCTAAAGATCGTGGGCAAATTGATGAAGCGGCAGTTGGGCTTTCGCTCGTTGATGGATTTAATCCCGTTGAGTGGTCGGAACATTCGGGGGTCTCATGGTCGCTCAGCGACGGACGGAGAGGATTATCCCCTCTTCATCACGAATCAGGCAGTTGATGTTTCAGAATCAGTCATTTCACCTGTGAATATAAAAAATATTTTACTTCAGCACCTGCTCAGAGGTTAGCCGTTTCTATTATTTTCTGGGGGTGCACTCAGTCGCATTAATTGAAAGGAGTTAATTTATGGCAATCGGTCTTGGGCTCGAAGTGGCAAGCGAAATTCGATTTTCATTTCAGCATCGGCTTTTCTTCTCGCGCGGAATTTTAGAAGCATCCAATGCCTTATTAGCCGAGCATTTGATTCCCTCGAGTGGCGACCGACGCGCACGAGCTTTAGTGTTTTTAGATCAGGGATTACTGAATAAGAATCCAGCTTTACCAGAAAAGATTCGCCGTTATTTTTTGGAATATTCTGAAAGGATTCTTTTGGTCGATTTACCTAAAGTGATTCCGGGAGGAGAGGCGGCGAAGTCTGAAGAGGTCCTTTTTCGGCTGATTCTGGCAGAAATCGAGCGCAATCGCCTTTGTAGGCATTCCTATGTCATTGCCATTGGGGGAGGGGCGGTCCTGGATGCGGTCGGTTTTGCCGCGAGTTTGACTCATCGCGGAGTGAGGCAGATCCGCCTCCCGACTACAGTTTTGGCCCAATGTGACGCGGGTATTGGGATTAAGAATGGGATCAATTGGCGGAATAAGAAAAACTACCTAGGTGTTTTTCAAGTGCCGCAGGCGATACTGAATGACCTGAGTTTCTTGGAGACTCTCCCGGACTCGGTTTGGTGCAGTGGCTTCGCGGAGGCCGTGAAGGTGGCATTGATTCGAGATCGGGAGTTTTTTGATTGGATCGAAAGAAACGCAAGAAATCTGACCACGAGGGGGATGGCTGAGGTAGGGGACCTCATTCGTCGATGCGCCGAGCTTCACGTGCGTCAGATCGCAACTGGGGGTGATCCGTTTGAGCTCGGTTCTTCTCGTCCTCTCGATTTCGGCCATTGGCTGGCGCATAAGTTGGAGCAAGTCTCAGAGTTTAAGCTGAGTCATGGGCATTGTGTTGCTCTGGGCATGACCGTGGATTCTCTGTACGCTAGTCGGATTGGGCTGCTTTCGGTCGAGGATTTGGAGAGGGTATTGGGCTGTTTGAGTGAACTTGGTTTTTCACAGAAGGTTTCCCGGCACCTCGGATTAGAGGGCGAGCCCCTCATCGATCATTTGATGACCGGGATTTCTGAATTCCAGGAGCATCTCGGTGGCCGATTGGCTCTTACCTTGCTCCGTGGAATTGGCATCCCGACTGAAGTCTCAGAGGTAGATGCGTATCAGATGCGGCAGGTTCTCAGAAAACTTTTTTAGCAGGCGTTATGCCCAGGGGCTCAAGGGGATCTAGTGGTTTAGCCGCGTCCAAGGAGAGCAACAGGGGAAATCGACCACCGGGGCTTGGGCCGTCGAAATTGGCTCAAGTAGGGGTTGAGATAGAGATGGGCCCGTGGGCTCGGGACGGGCGTGCGTTTCCGATTCAATCGCGGCGGCCGCGGACTCGATGGGAGTTTCAAGCTTCTCAGTTAGATGTGATTGAGAAGGTTCTTGTGTAGAAGCAGGAACGGGAGTGGTTGGTGTTGCTAGGGTAGCTGTCTCGATCGGTGAAGCCTCCACGGGGTCAGCATCTGGAGCAAAAGATTGAGGTCGCAGAGAATCCGATAGGAGAGTCTCAGCTTCGTCGTCCCGACTTTCGTAAGCAGGAGATGTGGATTCGACGGCTGTCACTGGGCTCGTTAAAGGCTCTGCGTACTGCTCTAATTTGACTGGAGGAGGCGATGCTGCAAAAAAGAGACTGAGTCGACCGATGCGGAAGTGTAGGCCTCCTTCTGGTGAAGCTTGTTCGACGGAGGCCGTACCGATGAGGCCAACACTCCCGAAGGAGGTGTTTTTGATTTCCTCAGGACAATCGCCTTCAAAGGTTTCAAGGGTTTCAGCGTAGGAGAGGGTAATGGTGTTGGCACTTGAAGTGACAACGAGGTCTCTCGTTGCGACACAGCCTTCTTGAATGCTTTGAGATAAAGTGCCCGAGTCTTTGTTGAGGCTGAGGATTGCTCCTGCTTGTAGCCGAGAGATGAAGGTTTCAAGATTGTCTTCTCGGTTGTCTGAATTTTCTTCGGGAGCCAGGGCATTTGCATCTACCTTGGTGGGGCCCTCTTGATCTGACAATCGTTCGAGCTGCCAGTGTCCTTGAATAGAGGTCATGGGTTGCTGAGCGATAGGACTCATGGGTGTCGCTGGCTTCGCACGGCTACAGGCCGATGATAGCCCACACAAAATTAACACGCCTAGAAACTTGATTCTAATGAGATTCTTCATGTTAGCTTCCCTTTTGATGCAGTTGGCTTATCTTGCGTCGCATCTAAAGTTAAGTCAAAATGAATTTTATTATTTAAAACATTTGTTGACTGAAAAATCCGGGTTGGATTCTCGTGCTCATCGAACGGATGTGCGTATTTCTTGATTATTGCAGATACAGGCGAAAGCCACCGGTCACACCGTTTGCGGTCCAGTTTGTCTCTGCGTCCGAAAAATAATTCAAATAAAGCCTCGTGTTAGAAAATACCAAGAAAGCCCCGGCCTGGATGCGAGTCCCGCTCACGTTTTGTCCAATTTCATTGGGGGTCGACGGCAAGAAGTGTCGATAGAGTCCTTCTACTCCCATGGATTTAACGAGATAGAGAGTCAGGCTGGCCCCCGTAAATAAATTACGAAAAGATTTAAGACTGTTGGTTTCGTTTCTGATCCCGAGCTGGAGAGTTAGGTTCGTTGCTTGATCGTGGAACCCGAGGATACGGAGGTCAAAGATACCAAAAACTCTTTGGGCTAACCCGGACTCATATCTCGCTTCTAATCCAAATGGCGCGACAAACGCTGCCAATGAGCCTTCCCAGGCTTGGTAGGTTTGGGTGCCGTTGAGTTGATTGAATTGGTAATTACCGCTGATATAAAATTCATAGGGACTCCCCCCTGAGTGCAGGGCGAACCAAAGGTCTTGGAGCCGCATGCGATCTCGTTGTTCCAGCCAATCGGCGAGGGACCAGTGGTAGCTTTGATCTTTAATGACGATGACGGTGTCGGCTTGAACGGGCGAAATCAGAAAAGGGCTGAGTCCTGCGATTGGGGCGCCGGCTCCTGCCGTAACGCCAAACACTAGGATCGTTCGCAGGAGGGTCAGTCTAAGAAAAGTGGATTTGATGAGCATCAGTTATTTATACAGGACTCGTTTTGATGGCAAAGGAAATAAACTTTAGGCCGAGCGCGCGACAAAAGCTGTTAGGTCCCACAAAACGTTTGATATGGTTCACGTTTCGATGGGGGAGGCGCCGCTAGTGCTCGGCTATCCTGCTGGTCTTCGAAAGGCCTCTGAACTGCTGATACGATTTGCCAGAATGGTTGCAAATTGCCCCCTTCTGCTGCTGAGAGGGCTTCTTCGACTCGATGATTGCGTGGGATGACGATCGGATTAGATTGCCGCATGAGACGTTGGACTGCAGATGCCGGCTCGGATTCACGCTGGAGTCGTTTTCTCCAGAGAGTTGCCCATGCCTGGAGGGAAATCGGAAGAAAATTGAGGTCTTTGGTATTGGAGACGACCTCGGGGAGGTGGTCGGTGAGCAGAAGCCAAGTGGAGTGAAAGTCGAGGCTTTGGGTGTGCATGATTTCTAAAAGGTCTTGAACGAGTTCTAAATCTCTTGTTTCGCACTCTTTCAGCCCCAGTTTCTGGGTCATCCGG
>CAINWE010000131.1 GCA_903854365.1 Oligoflexia bacterium | reverse complement strand
GCATCCATCAATGCCATCGAGGAACTGCAGACCGATCCCATGGACGACGAGCCGTTACTTTCTAAGGTTTCGCAGACCAGACGGACTGTGTAAGGAAACTTGTCGTACGCGGGCATCATGGCTTTAATGGAGCGCTCTGCGAGTGCTCCGTGGCCAATTTCACGACGGCTTTGACCGCCCATTCTTCCAGTTTCACCTACGCTGTACGGAGGGAAATTGTAGTGAAGCATGAATTTTCGCATCGAGTTCTGGAACATCGTATCGACGATTTGTTCATCGTCGGACGTACCCAGGGTGACCGTCGCTAAAACTTGGGTTTCGCCACGGGTGAATAGCGAACTTCCGTGTGTTCTTGGAAGCAATCCTGCTTCAACAGAAATGGGGCGGATGGTCTTTGTATCTCGACCGTCGATACGAACCTTTTCTGTCAGGATCATTTCTCGCATCAGGTTATATTGAAGGAGCTCGAGTGCTGCCTTCACATCGGCCTCGAGTGTTGAAGCTGCTGCAGGATTGGATTCCTTGGCAGAAGTAGGGATCAAAGCTTCGAGCGTTGACTTCTTTGTGGCTCCAACGAGTTCATAGCGAGATTGCTTATCCTTCGTCTTGAGAGCTTTTTGGAGACCGTCTTTGGCGAGGGCTTCTACCTTAGATTTCGTACTGGTTTCCAAGGTGTGTGGCGTGAAAGCGCGCTTCGGCTTACCGCAGAGCTTGCGAAGTTCGTCGACGATTTCGACGACTTTTTTGATTTCGTTGTGGCCCCGAATGATCGCTTCAAGAATTTCTTCTTCGGGCACTTCTCGTGCGCCGCCTTCCACCATCATGATGGCATTTTTGGTGCCAGCAATGAGGACTTCCATATCGGTCTCGCCGGTATCAATCTGTGACCACGTGGGATTCACTGTATACTGGCCGTTAATCCGACCCATGCGACAGGCCGCGGTGGGGCCGTTGAATGGAATGTCAGAAATATGAAGAGCTGCCGATGTTCCCACGGCGGCCGCGACATCTACGTCTGCTTCGGCGTCGACCGATAAAACAGTCGCTACCACTTGCGTGTCGTAGAAGTAGCCTTCTGGGAAGAGCGGCCGAATTGGGCGGTCAATCATTCGTGCCGAGAGGGTAGCTTCTTGGGTGGGGCGTCCTTCGCGCTTGTGGAAACTTCCAGGAATTTTCCCAGAGGCGTAAAACTTCTCAGCGAATTCCACAGTGAGAGGAAAAAAATCAGCTCCTGCACGAGGTTCTCGGCTGGAACAGACGGTGACTAGTACTCGGGTATCACCATAGCTGACCAGTACCGAACCGTCTGCTTGCTTGGCTAATTTACCCGTTTCAACGGACAGCGTCTTGCCGCCCATTTCACAAGATACACGATGAATCATAATACCCTCCTAGCGGGGTGCTCTGCGATCGATGAAACTACTGGCTCAGTGCGAAGTCTGCTCTTACTTTCTCAATTCAAGGGATTGAATGAGTTGAGTATAGCGAGATTGGCTCGAGGTTTTGAGGTACGAAAGAAGACGGCGTCTTTGGCCGACCATCTTTAAAAGACCTCGACGAGAGTGGTGGTCTTTTGGATTGACTTTGAAATGTTCATTCAGCTCGTTAATGTGAGCAGTGAGGAGAGCAACTTGGACTTCAGGAGAGCCTGTGTCGGTAGCGCTGCGGGAGTGCTTTTTTACGATTTGTGACTTCTTCTCTTTGATAGCGGTTTTTCCGGCCATGATTTTTACCTAAATGAATTAATAATGAATGGTTCTTTTATATTTATTTTCCCGAAACGTCTAGCATAGCGGGCCCTAGTGTGTAAAGCCCTTTTAAGGGGTGGATAGGATGGGTCGGAGGAAGTTCCGAAGCTTTTCAATGACTTTAGCCTCGATTTGGCGTGCGCGCTCTCGGGTCAGGCCATACAGGTCGGCTACCTCTTGAAGGGTTTTAGGATCCTCGGCTAATAGGCGGTCGCTGAGAATCCTCAGCTCCTTGTCGTTGAGGGTTTTTTGAAATAGGGGGAGCTGGTTCTTTAGAATTTGTACGAGTTCTTGCCGGCCGAGGATTTCATCAGCACTTTCCTTGGCGTCGACGAGCAGGTCCTTTTGGGTGACTTGGTTTTCCGAATCGGCAAAGGCGGGCGCTTCTAAGGAAGTTTCTATGCCCCTGCCAGAGAGCCGTTGCTCCATTTCGACTACGTCTTTTTCGCGAACCTGAAGTTTTTCTGCAAGGAGTTTGGGGCCTGCTAAGAGTCCCTGGGCTTCCAGTTTTTCTTTTTCTCTCATGAGGTGATAAAAAAGCTTTTTTTGGGCCTGGGTGGTGCCTACCTTGACTAGGCGGAAGTTATCTAAGAGGTATTTGAGCACATAAGACCGTATCCACCAGGAGGCGTAGTAGCCCAGGCGGGTTCCCTGGTGGGGGTCAAATTTTGAGACTGCTTTCATCAGCCCGATATTGCCCTCTTGGATGAGATCCAGGACATTTGAGTAGAAACTTCGATATTCGAATGCAATTTTGACGACCAATCGTAAATTGGCTGTAATGAGTTCTCGGGCTGCCGAAAGGTCGCCGTGTTCTTTGAGTCGGATGGCGAGGGCATATTCTTCTTGCGGCTCCAGAAGGCGATAATGTTTGAGATCGTCTAAATAACGCTTTAGGGGATCGCTCGAGGTGGATGGGACGATCTCAAATTCAGGGTGGACTGAGGCCGTGGGAGCGCTGGACTCCAGATCGGCTTCGGTAGGTTCGTCTTGAGGGTCTTGGTCCTCCTGGGGGTCTTGATCTTGAGTTTCTTGATCGGAAACTGAGTCTGCGTCTTCCCAGTTTTTGGGGCTGTGTTTTGTCTTTTTCGGAGGAGAAGATAGGGCTGGTAGCACTTCCGGAGAGAGGATTTCGGTCGTAGTGGAAGGAGGAGTTCCTAAACCTGAGTTTTTTGGTTTGGGTGTCGAGGGTTTTCTTAATACTTTTTGAGATCCTGCAGGTTTTTGCTTCATAGTGTGCGCAAATTTTCTATACTAGATAGACGATGGACTCAAGTAGCAGTGTTTTCACTTTAAGTGGAATTCGTGTGGCGTGCGGTGAGACTAGGGAAATCTATCTTAAGGTATCTGAGTCCTTTTTGTCGTCGGCAATTCAAATCCCTGTTACCGTGATTCGGGGAGTGAAGCCGGGGCCTACGGCTTTTGTTTTTGCGGCGATTCACGGAGACGAGATTAATGGCGCAGACATTGTCCGTCGACTCATTTTTGATGTCGATCATGAGCGCTTGTCCGGAACTTTGATTGCTGTACCTGTTGTGAATATCCCTGGGTTTTTGACTCAGTCCCGATATCTTCTTTATCATCGTGACCTCAATCGGTTTTTTCCCGGCAGTAAAAGTGGCAATAACGCTGAGCGTGTTGCCCACAAGTTATTTACGGAAATCGTCCAGAAATGCGACTTTGGAATTGATTTGCACACGGCTGCCAGTGGGCGCCTCAATTTGCCTCATGTGCGTGGGGATATGAGCCAGCCCCGAGTCCGTAAGTTGGCTCGGGCCTTTGGCGCAACTATCTTGATTGACCAGGCAGGAGTGAAGGGGTCGATGAGGAGAGAAGCGACCGAAGCTGGGGTTCCTACGATTTTGTTTGAGGCCGGCGAAACGGGGCGATTTTCTCAAAAGATTTCGGTGGTCGGCTTAAGAGGGGTCCTTCGTGTTTTGGCTGAGATGGGGATGTGGCACTCCGAGGAGGAGCTCAAACGCCCCCCGTTTCAAGTAATTGTGAAGGGCAGCGAGTGGATTCGGGCCGAGAAGGGTGGAATCTTAGATCTGGCTGTGAAGCCAGGGGACCTTCTCTATACGGGTGATCTCATTGGCTCGATTTTGAATCCGTTCGGAAAAACTGTCACCCAGATTCGATCGACTTGCACGGGGATTGTCATTGGCGTAACGACTGCACCGTTGACGATTCCTGGAACTGGTATTATTCATGTCGCGCGTTTAAAAAAGACACTTTCCTTGGTGGAACGTTCGCTGAAAAATAAAAAGCGAAAGAAGAAAATAGTCCTTGATAAATAATTTTAAAAAATAAGTTTTGAATCTTCGCCCTCTCTGCTACTGGGTTGGAAAACCTCTGTTTTGAACTGTTACTGAGACGATTGGGGCGGTTTATGGCAATTGTGCGTTCTGTTCTTTGTTATTTTTTGATCTTTAGTTTCAGCCTGGATGTTGTATCAGCGGGCACCTTTAAAGTGGTGACTCTGAATACTTGGCTTTTGCCTTCGATCCTTGGAGTTTCAAAGGATCGAGAGTTGAGAAAGACTAAGATGCCATCGTGGTTGAGTTCTTCTGGCGCCGATGTGATCGCCCTGCAGGAGGTCTGGACGGAAGAGGATCAGGATTTTTTAATCGGGCGCATGTCAGAAATCGGTTATCCCTACTCAGCTCGGGCGAGAAGTCGCAGACCTTGGGTCAGTAGATACGGTCGAGGCGTGTTGGGGAATGGATTGTTGGCATTCTCTAAGTATGAAATTCGCGAAGGGGTTCATCTTCATTCTTTCTCGAGTTTTACGCGTGTCGACGAGTATTTTGCGGAGAAGGGGGTCATTCATTTTGAGGTAAATCTGCCCGACTTGGGATGGACTGATTTTTATGACGTTCACCTTGGGGCTGTTTATTTTGATTCTCAGCGTGGGACTTGGTATTCAGATCACATCAAAGCTCAAGATCTTCAAGGTCAGGAGATGCTTCAGTTTGTCGAAGATACTAAATCGCATGCCGTGCAAATTATTGCCGGCGATTTGAATGCGCATCCTTTTGAGTGGCAGCCGGAAATCAAATCGTTCTCGGCTCATCAATTGCGACCTTTGTATGGTCAATTAACTCGTGGTGATTTGAGTGGACGGACGTCCTTTGTAGATACTTTTCGTGAAGTGGATCTCGAGAGAGGAATGACCTATACTTATGATCGAAGTTTGAACTCTTATGCGGAACAGGGCTCCTCCAAACAGGAGCCGAGTATTTTCTGTGATTATGTCCTCCTCAATCGCAATCAGAAAGAGGTAGCGGCTGTCACGTCCGAATTGAAGTTCAATCAAGCTTGGGAGGGTGAGGGCGGCGGACGGTATTTTTTGTCAGATCATTTTGGGGTGCTCACGACTTTTATGACTCGGTCAGCAGAGAGTGCATTAGGTCAAATCCTGAATCCGGAGATGGGTACGCCGAGCGAAAGAAAAAAATAATTATACGAGATGGAGATGGTATTGGGCAGAGACGTGGACGCGGGATTCGAGTAGCGTAAAAACTGCCCGTAGATCATTTCAAAGTTAAGCCATACGGGATCGTAGACGCGGATGCTGGATCCGATTTTAAAAGCTGTTCCTTGGAGTCCCACCGAATCGGTGATTCCAGTGAGGACCAGGTAGCGGTTTGGGGTGATCGAATTGAGAAAATTAAAGCCGATCCAAAATTTCATCGCGGCTGATGGGAGTTGTGCTCCTGCGGTGAAGCCGAGCTGGGTGTTTGACCACGAAGGGGCACTGAGGGAGTGTGTGGTGACCTTGGGTTGTTCTACAAAGTCTAAAGTCGCAAAATAAGTTTCCTCAAGGAAAGCCCCGATTCTGAGGCCGAGACCGAGGGACTCCGTAAAGTCAACGCTCGAAAGGAGTTTTGCAGATGAACTACTAGACGGGGATGGATTGCTCTCGTCTTGAGAGAGTTTGAGATGGCCCCATCCGGTCGCTCCAAGGTAGGGCTCAAAAGTAATTGCCATGCTGCCAAAACTGGTTGCTTCGATTGATCCCAGGAGGACTACTCCTAGAAGGGGTTGAATGAGAGAGGGGGAGCTGGTTCGCGTCATAGTGCTTTCTTTTATAAGGTCAAGGGAGAGCTGAAGGAAACCAGGAGGTGAGAGTTGTTCGTGGGCCCCGCGAGATTAATCGCACTGGTTCCTCCGGATGAGGTCTGCTGAGAATAGCTGCTGCTAATCAGTTCAGCGTTGAGGCTGAAAAATACGAATATTGGCATGCTCGCTCCTATTTTGAGCGAGAAGCCATTTAAAGTGGCAGAGTTCGTCCCGGTGAGATGATCTAGAAAGTGATATCCTAACCAAAACCGGATGTTGATCAAGGGTACTAGCACCCCAGCGACTAATCCTACTTGGGTGTTAGCGGCGCCGAAAGTCATGACAGGAGCCGTTGGAGTGAGGTGAAAGTTGTCTCCTGTTGCAGTGGTTTTGATAGAGAGGGAGGGTGAGTGGCTTGCGTCCACGGCAAGAAAAACCAGGTCTAAAAAATGCACACCCGCGCGAGCGCCCAAGGTAAACCCGCTGTACTGGGCATAGGCAGCTGCAGGGCTAGCGTAAATTCCTGGTCCTACGGTGGAGCCTCCGGCCACTCGATATCCTAGGTAGGGTTCTACGAGATAGTCAAAAGCCGATATCGCGAAGGCGGGAGTTGCCCCTAGCCATGCAAGACTTGCCCAAGTGTACGGGGTGTTGAGTTTTCTCAGTTTCATGTCACCACTCTTTTCTCCCAAGCCCAAGCAGATTTTCATAAGTCGCTGAGGGAGTCAATCTTCGCTGAATTTGGGGCAGCGGTTTACCAGAACGATAAATCCAGGTATCGTGTTAGTTATGAATCGCACTCAAGTGAGCCGCAAGCCCAAATTTAAAAAAACTGTTTTTGAGAATGGTCTTACCCTCGTTACTGAACAATTGACTGGTTTTAGAAGCCTTTCGCTAGGAATTTGGGTCAAAACAGGGACTAGGCACGAAACGCCTCCCGTAGCCGGTGTTTCTCACTTTCTGGAGCATATGCTTTTCAAGGGGACAGAAAAGCGTACGGCACTTCAGATTGCCAAAGAGATTGATCAAGTAGGCGGGGAATTTAATGCTTTTACTGCGCGCGAACACACTTGTTTTCACGTGCTGCTTTTGGATCGTGATTATGGGCTGGGTTTAGATATTTTGGTCGATATTCTTTTGAACTCGACGTTTAAGCCGGATGAATTTGAGCGGGAGCGGCGAGTGATCCTCCAGGAAATTTCAATGGTGGAGGAATCTCCCGAGGAATTAGCTTACGATCTTTATTTTGAAAAAATTTATGGGTCTCATGGTTTAGGAAAGCCAATTTTAGGGACTGAAAAAAGTGTAAAACAACTGGCAAGAAAAGATCTGATTCAGTTCTTTCGGTCTCATTATCGTCCGGACCAACTGGTGATTTCGGTCGCCGGTGATGTTTCGCATGATTCAGTCAAAAAGAAGTTGCATTCCCTGGGGCAGAAAAGTTGGCCGGGGCGTGCACAGTCGCTCAGGACTGCGAGGCGAAGGGGAGAGCTCGCGCCTCGAGTTCAGAGCGGAGCTTGGTGGGTACCTCGTCCTACTGAACAAGTGCATTTAATTTGGGGGGTGGAGGGTCCTCACTTCGATTCTCCCGATCGCTTTGTGACCTTTCTATTGAATGTTTATCTCGGGGGAGGAATGAGTTCGTCGTTATTTCAAGAGATTCGTGAAAAGCACGGACTCGCGTATACGGTGTATTCTAGTCTTTCGCCTTTTTGCGATTCGGGTGTGTTCTCGATCTACGCGGCCACTCAGCCCGAACAAGTCGCGCTCTGCCTTCGATTGGTGGAGGAGTGTGTTCAAAAAATAAAGAATGAGGGCCTTTCTCAGTCGGAACTCCGAATGATTCAGGATAACCTCAAGGGAACGATTTTGATTTCTTCGGACGATGTTGAGTCGAGGATGTCGAGCATTGCGAAGAATGAAATTTTCCTGGGACGGTATGTTTCAGTTCAGGAAGTGTGTGAGCAGGTCGATCGGGTGACCGTCGATGATATTCGGCGAGTGGCTCACCAATTGTTTCAAAGTAGCAAACGAAGTTTCTTGGCCTTAGGGCCAAAACCTTCAAAAAAGGTCGTCCAGCAATTGGGCTTTCAAGTGGGGCGCTAACGGGATTTTTTTCGACTCAAAAGGATGAGGCCGATTAGGACGAGAGTCGCTCCCAAAATGACGGTCGGATTGACTGTAGTTTTAGCAGGGGTGGTCAGAGGCTGATCGGCTCCGCCTTGAATGTTGGGTAGAGCCGCTTGGAAAACGGTCTCATTTCCAGAAGGCGCTGAAGGTTGAGAGTTTTGGAAGAGACTAGTAGTTTGAGGGGCGGCATTAATGCCACCCGCTTTGCGGAAGACCTTCAGCGTCCGCGTAATATTTTCAAAGTCGTCGATATATTGTTGATATTTCGCCTTGTTAATCGAATAGGTAATGAGGACACCAATGTCTTGCTTAACTGTAGCTAAGTATCGAGTGTAGAAGCCTGGGATTTCTGATTCAAAATGCAAAGAGTCGACCCATGCTTGCCCGTTAATATTAATTGTTTTTGCATATTTTGGGTCTGATTTTAATGGCTTGCCTTGTTTGGTGGTAAAGGTTTTTGGGGTTTTAAGAAAATTCAAATATTGATCTAGGCTGTCTTGATCGCCTTTGAGTTTAGCTGCCAGGACGATCAGGGCTTCTTTTTTTTTGGCTTCATTGGTATTTTGGCAGACCCACTCGCCACCTTCGAGCGAACACTGCCACTGAGCTGGGAGTTCGAATTCGGTAAATTGATTCGAGAAGTGAGCCGCTCGGCCGAGACTTGGAAAACTTGCTCCGATGAGGATCGTCAGGGCAAAAGTAGAAAGTCTCAGGGCTTGCTTCATATCTGCTCCTTTATTTTCGACTTCGGATTCCGGCCCGAACACTGACGTTAGGGTTGGTTAAATTTTATTATAGATGATTCTGATTCCAAAGCGAGATTATAGGTATTGGGGAGAGTGTCGTGTTTGATCGGCAGTGTCGAGAATGTCAGATTTTTGGCGCAGTTCGGGAGGAATTCGGGTAGCTCGATCGTCCTC
>CAINWE010000130.1 GCA_903854365.1 Oligoflexia bacterium | reverse complement strand
CGTCAAGGAGTGGAAAGGCCCAGCTTACCTGCGCCTCACTCGCCAGGCTTTGCCGGATCTTTACCCCAAGGATCAGCCGTTCCAACCCGGCAAACTCATGCAAATCTACCCGCAGCCTGGCCAAAAGGATTCCCCCGCACCTGTGGTAGTAATTGCAACTGGTGCTTCAGTCGGCGAATCAGTCGCAGCGTGCGAGTTGCTGAAAAAACAAGGAATTTCGGCTGAAGTCTGGAACGCGCACTGCCTCAAGCCATTCGACTCACAAACAACCCTTAAACTCGCCCAGTCAGCTCGCCTCATGATCAGCGTCGAAGACCACTCCGTCATTGGCGGCCTAGGAAGCTGTATTGCCGAGGCTCTTTCCACAGTTTCGCAACATGCTCGACTCATTCAACTTGGAATTCAGGACCTATTTGGTGAAAGCGGCGACCCCGGGGAGCTGTATGAGAAACATGGCATTTCCGCCCATGCCATTAGCACTCGAATTCTCACCGAACTCCAGTCCACTTAAACGAGAATCACGATGTTCGTCCTAGGGCACCTCGGATTCGGCGCGCAGATGGCTCGCGCACTCCATCTCAAGCTTCCGAAAAAAGCGTTTTGGCTAGGAGCACTCCTCCCGGACTTAATCGATAAACCCGTCTACTATTTTCTTTCCTGGAGAACTGGCGCACAGGGAGCCGCTGTCCCAATCATTCATGGCACCCGCAGCGCCGGGCATACCCTCTTATTTCTGATGACCCTGTCGGTGATGTCTTTATATCTGAATCGCTCCTGGATGCGAGCGCTGACCTGGGGAGTCATCAGCCATCTCGCACTCGACTTCGTGAGTGACCAAATCGTCGGCTTTCCTCAACTCCCGCTCGCTTCTCACCTACCGCTTTCATACCCCATGCGCGGAGAAATTCCGGCTGCACAACACTTGTCTCTCTCGAGCCACCTTTTTAAACTTCGGCAACCGTTCTTTCTCATCACCGAAATCCTAGGGGGCCTACTGTTGCTCTACCCAATAGGCAAGCATCGTTCGCTCCTAAAAGAGCCCCCTCCTCGGCCATAGTCGAGCAGTATTGACCCCTAGCACGATTGAAAAAAATGGGATCCACCATAACTGATAATTCCTATGATTCACCGGCATCACGACCAAAAAAAGGATCATTACAGTTAAAGCAGCCAAAATTCTCCTAAAAGGAGAAACCCTCTGCAACAAGAATACAGCAGAGGTCATTGTAAAAATCACCAAGAAACAAATTTTTGCAGCCCCCTGACTCGGCGCAGGGACAGAAGCAATCCAGCCCGTCGAGTCTGCACCTCGCTGCATATTAAATACGAAAATATTATCGACAAAAGAAGTTGGGTCCCAGAGATAAAAACCAATCATCGGAACCACCCCGAAAAAAAAGCCCGCTAAAAATCGGAAAACTGTGCCTTTTTCCGCGCCAGCACCTTTCAACCTGAACAGCACTGGCAGAAGCAATCCAGCAGGCAGTAGCTTCACTGAAACAGAGAGACCCGCCACCCAACCTCTACCCCCAGGACTCAACAGAAAAAACGAAAGAAGCAGGGGCACAATTGCAGCAAAATCGGTCACTCCAGGTCCAAATAATTCGTTCGGCACAATCGGCAACGAAAGAAAAAAAATACCCGCACATGCCCCGGCCATTGAACCTGCTATGCTCTCCGCAAGCAGAGCGACCAGGATAGCGACGAGAACATCGAGCAGAAAATTAATCACCAGCACGGCGGCATCGCTCTTCAAAAGTGCCGCTGGCAAAAAAGTAAGGGCCATCAATGGTCCATACTTAAATCCACTAAATCTTAACCCGCTTTCCTGAGCCGCATGCTCGTCGATGTTGGATTGATACGGATTTTTACCATGAAATATGGCCTCCCCTGCAGCTCTCGTGACCTTCGGAATATCGATGCACTTCGGGTCATGGAAGCCTCGCCAAAAAGTCCAAACGTGCCCGCAGAACAGCGTGACTGCAACCATAGCAAGAGCATATTTCGACAGCTTCGAAAGAGTCTGATGAGGCCTCTGCTGATTCGCCCTTGCGGCCACCGACATCGCGGCCGCAAAAGCTAAAACCCCTATGCTCGCAAGCACTCTCAGCTGTGCCATACCCGGATCCCAGTCTGCGAGTTCAACGATGCGAACTAAAATCCAGCCCACCAGCAACCAGCTGATACCCTCAAGGCTGCTTAAAAAAATTTTTGGACTCCCGATGGATGGAACCTTAAGCATCTCATTCTCCAGCGATTCGTCCGACCGAGTCCAAACCTAATAACTTTGAAAAAATCCATAGGGGTCCAATCAAAAGATGCGCAATATTTTTAGTGAAAGCAGGGGAGCGTTTCTCGAAGTACCCATGGCCAACTCCCTGCAAAATCCATCCAATAATCAAACAACTCCAAAGCCCTAAAACTGGAACGGCACGCCCAAGAAAGTACATACCCGAGAGTACAAACAAAAAAGGCACTGAGATTCGCCAATCTAACCCTAGATAGAATAGAGCCGCCAGACTCAACATCACCACACCCCCATCTAACCGTAAAAGAGTATGAGGTACACCGAGTCCCAAATCAATTTGGCCCGCAAGCCCTAACAAACTCAGCACAATCATGGGAATTCCGAAAACATGGGTCAGCTGATTCCCTCGGGTCGAATGATAAGCTTGGTAGTCTTGAAAATACGATTGTAGGCGGGATGAAATCATATCCTTTTAGCATGACAAATTTTGCAAAAAACACAAGTTCAACCCGGAATGTCAAAGCCCGAGTAATAAGAGCCCGATCCAATACAGCGCTATAGTTCCGTAAGGATGCAAATCAGTCCAATGTCCCCAGCCAAAGCATTGGACGACTGGATTCATTTGAATCAAAATCAGCAGGATCATGATACCGCCGACGGCTGAACGCCAGATTCGATTCTCCCAAAGGCCTGACCTCTCAATACCCAGCGGGGCACCCACAAAAAGCAAACTGCCCCACCGCCATGCGAGAGGATTCATCAATTGACCAATAATGAGCCAAGGAGTTACCCAGACGAGAGGCTGGACTTCATTGGGAAGTCGCTGCACCTTCATCAACCGCAAAACAACAGCCAGTAAAAACCCCATCATCCATAAGAGAGCCCCCCATTGCAGCCAAGGGTGCAGCTGCCACCCCAACACCAAGAGCCAGGGGCTTTGATTAATTCCAACAGAATAGACCCCAGCTGGCTGATGCCCGAGTAAATAAAACCACGCCCGAGTGAGCCCAATTGTTTTCTCTCGACCAAAAAACAGAACGGGCACTACCGCCAACCAAGCAAAAACCCCGAGACCAAAGCCCACCAAAACTTGAAACGTTTTCTTCTTTGCCCGCGCGGCAAACAAAAAAGGCAAGATCATCACAGCCCAGGGGAGCTTCAAAGCCGGTAACAAACCAATCACCGCCCCTGCTACTCTCGGTCGCCGAGCCAACTGGATTGCAGCGGTCACTGCCCCTGCTAGGAGGAAAACATCGACCTGCCCGTAATCGAATGCCTCTAGAAGCCCCTTCCACGACAACGCAACCCCCAGAACCACAAGACTCAAATGCCTCCAGGTGAACGCCCCAATACCCAGTACCCCTGCCCAAATCGAAACTGCCCAGGTCAGAACTAAAATCGCCTTATTAATCAGCCAAGCCGCATCGTGCGAGCGAGGCAGAACAGAATAAGGCAGAACCATTGCTGGAGAGTATTTGTATTCACTATACACATCTAACCGGTAGGGATCCTCCCCTGCCGCAACTCGGTCACGGGCTGTTAGGTAAACCTTAAAATCCCCCGGTGCCCGCGCGGAGCCCAAGTCCGTTAGGGGGACATTCCGGCAATACAGCGCAACCGAACACAGCAAAAGAAACCCAGCTAAAACACGTCGAGGCCACATTGGATTAAGCAGCAGCCTATCAACGATTTGACTAAATCAGAAGCTTTTTCAAGACTTCCATCCGCTCGATTTTGGAAGAAGTAGACCCAAAAAAGAAGCTGTGCTACAGTCAACAGCTACAACTCGTGTTTTACCTTGGAGAGGTGGGAGAGTGGTTGAATCCGCACGCCTCGAAAGCGTGTTTACCTTAACGGGTAACGAGGGTTCGAATCCCTCCCCT
>CAINWE010000129.1 GCA_903854365.1 Oligoflexia bacterium | reverse complement strand
TGTTCGTTTGCAATGCCTTCTTTACTCGGATAAGATGGATGAACAGCACGGCATTTGGTAAGGGTTCTCATTCGTAATATTCTGGTAAATCTCGAACAGATTCCCGTATTTTTCGCGAATCGTCTGCATTCCATCTCTTTGGATCGCATCTCGGAAATCTAAATACACTGCGTATCCGCTGGCTCCTACCCCACGACCCTCATCACAAACTTCCTTATTATTACGAGAGGCTACGTCGCGAGGAACCAAATTTCCGAAGCTTGGATATTTTCGCTCCAAGAAATAATCCCGATTGTCCTCAGCAATTTGACTTGGATCGGTGGAAACATCTTCCTTCTTTTTAGGAACCCAAACGCGACCATCATTTCGTAAGCTTTCAGACATTAATGTCAACTTAGACTGATGCTCTCCCGAAACCGGAATACAGGTCGGATGAATTTGGGTAAAACAAGGATTCGCAAAAAGAGCGCCTCTCTTATGAGCTCTCCAAGCTGCGGTGCAATTTGAGTTGAAAGCATTGGTCGACAGGAAGAAAACGCGCCCATAACCACCCGTCGCCAACAAAACGGAATCTCCGGCGTATCGCTCCGTTTCCCCAGTGACGAGATTACGGCAGATAATCCCGCGAGCTTTCCCGTCAATTAAAACAAGGTCGAGCATCTCTCGCCGCGAATACATCTGCACTTTTCCGGCGTCCACCATCCTCATGAGCGCCTGATATGCCCCTAAGAGCAGCTGCTGGCCTGTCTGTCCACGGGCATAAAAAGTTCGAGAGACTTGAGCGCCGCCGAAGGACCGATTTGCCAATTCTCCGCTATATTCGCGAGCAAACGGAACACCTTGCGCCGCGCATTGATCAATAATATTGGCACTCAGCTCTGCCAACCGATAGACGTTTGCTTCTCGAGAGCGAAAATCTCCGCCTTTGATCGTATCGTAAAAGAGGCGATAGACGCTATCTCCATCATTCTGGTAGTTTTTTGTCGAATTAATCCCACCTTGCGCAGCAATACTATGAGCTCGCCTCGGCGAATCTTGAATACAGAAACACTTTACATTGTATCCGAGTTCCGCAAGAGAGGCAGCCGCTGAAGCACCTGCTAGGCCACTCCCAACCACTAATACCGTGTGTTTTCGCTTATTGGCGGGGTTGACCAACTTGATGGAACCCTTGTGACTGCTCCACTTTTCTGACAGATCACCCGAAGGAATTTTTGAATCCAAGTTCATATCGATGATTTCCCCTAAATTGCAGCAACGAAATAAATCCAAGCCGGCAGAACCAAAAAGCCAGCAGCCAGTAAAATTCCGACCACTAAACCGACCAATCTCAGAGACGCAGAGGTTCCAGAACGGGTCAAACCGAGAGACTGCAGCGCGCTCCAAATTGCATGTTTCAAATGAAGCCCTAAAACAAACATTACGGTCGTATACAGGACCATCATCACAGGATTTTTGAAGGTTTCGACTACTAATCGATAAAGATCCCGAATTTGATCCTGATTATGCTCGGTCACGTAACCTTGGCTCACGCCCGGCCCAAACCGAAATTGAAAAATGTGAACGATTAAAAAAATCAAAAGCACCGATCCAGAAATGACCATATTGCGGGAGGAGAGATTGCTCGGGGTGTCTCCTCCTTTTGACCGCCACTGACGATAACCCACAGGGCGCGCACTCATGTTCTTCTTTTTGGTGATCAGGGTCGCCGCGACGTGGACTAGCGTCACAGCAAGAAGTCCCACCTCCGCGATCGTGAGAAGTGGACCAAAACTTTCCAACTTTGCGGCGTAAGCATTAAAAGCGGACCCACCCGACTGAAAAAGTGTCAAATTTCCAAGGAGATGGACAATGACAAAAGCCACTAACCCTAATCCAGAGAGAGCGATGACCCATTTTTCAAAAACAGTACTCACACGTTTGACTTGCGGATGGCTCATGATTCCAGCTTCAACCTTTCTCGCATTTTGATTCTGAGAACTCTGGTTATACTGCAAAGCTGGAACTATTCAACTCTCTATTCAAAACTCACTCTAAATGTCGGTGCCCACCCCCGGAATGATGCCCCCCGTGATGATCTCCGTGGTGGTCATGGTCATGACCCCCATACCCACCCCCTCCACCCCAGTAACCTCCGTCCCAATAACTTCCACCGTAGTAACAGGAGCAGGAGTTACAGCAGTACCCGCTCCAATCACAGTAGTAGTAGCCACAACCCGTATACTCCAATTCAAGAGCACCCCATCCTACATCCTCCGCCAAAATCACTTCCTCCACGCACTCCTCATTCGCACTCAATACGCCCTCTGACAAACCTGGCGACAAACTCTGCGAAGCGTCCTCTGCGCCGTCCACAGATTTAAACTCAGTCCCACGCTCGTCAGCAATTGCACGGCCTGAAAACGCACTGACTGACGTTAAGCCGATTCCCACAACCATCCCGACCGCAATCTTTTGAAGCGATTTTTTCATCTCCCAATCCTCTGCCAAGATGAGGTGCTTAACTCGTACCAAAGCATGGGCCTGCTCGGTTGATCGTAGAAATCGCCTCGAAACTTCGGGCAGAAACAAACTCTGTATTAGCTTTTCGTTGTTACTCCTCTGATGAAAGGGTCAAGCAAGCGCCGGCTGAAGCGATCATCACTAGTAAAATTGCAAACCATTGCACCCACGAAAGATTTTCCTTCAAAAAGATCAAACCAGACAGCGCTGCAATCGCAGGTTCCAGACTCATCAGGGTACTGAACGTTTTATGGGGTAACTTTTTGAGAGCGATCATTTCCAACGAATAAGGAAGAGCACTGGAAAGAATGGCGACCATCAGTGCCCAGGGAAGCAAATCAATATGAAAAAGGTGACGCCCTTGCAACAAAAGCCCAAAAGGAGCTACTGCAATCGCAGCGACTCCCATGCCTAACGCTGTGGCATGCCCACTGGGCACATCTTCTCCGATGCGTTTACCGAAGAGAATATAAAGTGCCCAACAGATCCCAGCTCCTAGCGCAAAACCAACCCCGTCGATCGAAATCTTCTGAACCGAACTCACCTGAATAGGCAGAATCAACAAAACGCCAACAGCTGCTAAAAATGCCCAAATGAAATCCAACGCTCGTCGAGAAGCCAAAAGCGCCAACCCCAAGGGACCCGTAAACTCCAGAGCTACCGCAAGCCCTAACGGAACTCGCTCGAGCGCGCAGTAAAAAAGGAGATTCATCAGACCGAGAGAGGTGCCATACCCCACGAGGGTCAAAAGTTGAGGCCTGCTCCACTTTCGAGTCCACGACTGCCAATAAAGCAAAAGAATCATACTTGCAAAGATCAAGCGCAGGGAAGTCGCACCGAGTGGCCCCAGCTCTGGAAAAAGACGCTTGGCAAAAGAAGCCCCAGTCTGAATCGAAACCATGGCCGAAATCAGGGCTAAAACCAAAAACAAATGACTGAATTTAAGCACCCTTTTGGCTTAGCACAGGGCTTCGACTTTCTCCGAAAATTTGCTTCATTCGTTCCGTTAGGAAAATCGAGTCAGGATCCATCTCCGCGCGCAGCGTTTGGAAGGCATCCCATTTCGGGTAAAGCTCTCGCAATTCTGCAGCCTTGAGGCTATGCAATTTTCCCCAATGCGGACGTCCATCATATTTTCTAAAAACTCTCTCCATAGCAGCAAAATAATCTCGATAAGGCATCCCTCGGTACATGTGCACCGCAATGAGAGCTGAATCGCGCCCATAGGCCGGACTCAACCAAATTGAGTCTTTTTTCACGAATCGACACTCAATAGGAAAGTGAACTCGATAATTGCCTCGGTGAATTTCAGCTTGAACTTCACTTACGACAGCTGGAAAATGTTCGATAGGAACCGCATACTCCATTTCTAAAAATTTCACCCAACGATCGGTCGCGAATACCCGATGACTCCAATCGCGCCGATACGTTTCGCCAGCAGCCAAGGCACAAAACTGACTCACTTTTTGCGTCACGGGCGGCACCCAACGACAAAGGCCACTCAACAGGCCCAATGCTCCATTCTCGAGTACAATATCATTAAATTTTTGACCGAAAGTCGCAGCAAGAGGGGCCTCCGTGCTGGTCCTAGATCGCTTCACGAGCGCGGTATCCGTATGCGGAAACCAGAAAAATTCGAAGTTTCTCTCGTTTTGAAGATTCTTCGCCAAACTTGGAATGAGTGAACTCAGCGCCTCTTTGGTTTGGGTCATTTCTAAGACGAATTTTTGTTGTAGCCTCAGTTGCACTTTAGTGATCACGCCCAGCAAACCCAGCGACACCCGCGCGGCATCAAGCAAATGGGAATTCTTTTTAGACGTGACCTCCACTTTTTCACCACGACCATTCCAAAACTCAAGACCTACCATTTGGGTGGAAAGACTTCCAAACTGAATTCCTGTTCCGTGGGTCCCGGTACTCACCGCACCAGCGATGGACTGGACGTCGATATCGCCTAAATTCTCCATACCGTAACCCAGAGCATGAAGTTGCGATCCTAAAGTACGAATTTGAGTCCCTCCCCAAATCCAACCTTCGCGCTGCTCGTGATCGATCGCAATGACCCCTTGAAGGCCAGCGAGACTCATCGAAACCCCAGGAGTTGCGACGAGGGGGTAAAAAGAATGTCCGCTTCCGTAGACCCGAAGGGGCAAGTTCTCTCGCCTGGCACGCTGAATTGCCTGAGCAATCTGCTCTTCAGCCCCCACCGTCTCAATCACTTGAGGAGTAAAATTAAAATTTCCAGCCCAATTGGTTTTTTTCATAACTCCCCTCCTAAATCCATTGACGGCCTTCCCCTCGATAGGTCGAAACTTCTTGAATCCACGCCCCCCTTCGAATGAGATGAAGAGACAGAAACCTCTCGCAGAGCTCACCCGCTTTCGGATGCCGAAAAAAAACAAGATCCCCGACTCGAGGAGCGACCCCACTCTGGCGCTGCACTCGCAGTGGAGTTTGAACCTCTCCTGCGCCTTCCATCGGCAGGAGACTCAATCCCGGAGGTAAATAGGGCATCGGCAGCCGATCCAAACCCGCTGACCCCGAAGCAGGATACCCTCCTCCCGTGCAAGTCACGATCCCTGGACGAGACTGCCTTGAAACTCGCAATGCAAATCCAAGAGCTGGACTGAGATTCAAGTCTTGATAGGCATCAAATAGAACCGGAGCGTAAAAGCCGCTCCCAACGGCAATCTCAGTGACTGCAGGGTCCAATGCCGTCCAAGAAAGACTTCCGGTTCCCCCTCCATTAATGATTTCCATTTCTATGCCTTGATGCTGCAACCACTCAACGGCCTCTCTCCGTCTTTCCAAAACTTGTGCTCTTGAGCGGCGTTTTAAAATTTGAACCAACCCCCTTTTGAAGACATTGGAAAAATAATCAGGGACCCCAGCCAGCTGGGCTTCATAGGCCATCAAACCCACCCACCGGATTCTGTTCCATTGGTCGCGCTGAAAAAAGAGCTGTCGTAAGTCGTCGACCGTCTTGAGAGACGACCGATAAACACCAAAGTGAAGCGGACCAAAATCGGAGGACACATCCACATCCAAAACTACGCGTACTTCAATTTTTTCAGACTCGGCGTAGGACTGAATCAAATCGAGATGCTCTGGACGATCTGCCATCAAAGCCATTCTCGCCCCAGCGCGAATGGCTTGCGAAAGCCCCAAAAAATCGGCTTTTTGCGCACTCGGATAGGCCACCAAAAGATCGTTTACTCCCCGCTCAAAAAGCCAAAGTGCCTCGGGGATAGTCATAGTTAAAACCCCTTGAAAAATAGGGTTTCTTTTCAGAATAGTCTGAATTGCCCACAACGACCTGAGTGACTTACTCCCAATTCTAATTTTTTTACCCTGGGACTGTGTAGCGAGCCAATCTATATTCTTCTCAAACGCTACTTCATCTAACCAGGCCAACGGAGCAGCCTGAGCGCTCAGCGCCTCAGAATAGCTTTGGAAAAGTTGGAAATCGTGATCAAAAGACATTTTTACACTCTTAGTATTTACTCTACACGACTCTCTATCAATTCTCTACCCAGATACAGGGTCAATACACGAGTGAGATCATACTTGGATCTATCCTAGGCTTGCTGTAGGCAAATCCCTACAAGAACATAGGTTTTTGTAGGAAAAAACCTGCGATGTGAGTCCGTGGAGACACAAGTGCCTCTCAAAAAAATTGGCATAACGTTTGCTACCGTCTATTCATCAAAGGATATCACATCATGACTTTTCAACTTGAAAAAATGCCCATCGATAAAGACCTATGCCCATTGCAAATGACCTGTCAAAAAAGAGAAGAACAACTTCTCCACCTCAGGGAAGAAGTGGCCCATTTCCAGAAATCGATTCGAGAAGCTAATCTAAAAATCGCTTCCTTAAACTCCCGCGAGGAACTCATTGCGATTTTTTCCCACGAAATTAAGACACCCCTCACAGCCCTCTCGATGATGAGCGAACTGATCGATCGTGAGGCCAACGATTCACGAAAGAATCAC
>CAINWE010000128.1 GCA_903854365.1 Oligoflexia bacterium | reverse complement strand
TTGTAGCTCAGTTGGTAGAGCACCTGCTTTGCAAGCAGTGGGTCAGCGGTTCGATTCCGCTCAGCTCCACCATTTTTTTAAAAACCCTCTGAAGTCCTTCGTGGCTTCAGAGGGTTTTTTATTTTCTAGGTAGTCTCTTCACTTTAGCCGTGAAGACCCGAAGACCCGACCCAGCGCTCGAGCCCCCAAATTTCATTGCTGATCGTTTGGGTCGGTGTTAGTTTTTAGGAGGGGAGGGGGGGCAGGTGATAAGAAGATTACTATTCATTAGTTTTTTAGGTGTACTTTGCCTCCTTGGGCGTTCTGCCAATGCGATGCCTTTCAATATTATTCCGGTTGAGCCGGGTCACCCTTGGTATGAGAAATTAACCCCTCAGTTTAAAGCTCTGGGGACCGTGGTGGAGGCGGCTGGCTTGGCTTGGAGTGAAAGAGTTCCGAAAGAGTTGAAGCAGGCGGACGCGAGTGTTTTTTGCTCCAGTCTAGGTGAGGGGGCACGGCTCCCGACTCGTGAGGATTATTTGAGACTGACACGAACGGTCGGTGCAAAAACTCCCGAGATAGGAGACTTTGACGGCTACCAGGGAAGATTTTTGGCCTACCTGTTTTCTGGAATGCCAGGCCAAAAAGTGGCCGTCAAATATTGGTCTTCCTCCACTTCAAAAGACGGTAAGTGGGCTAGGCTATTTGATACCAGAACAGGTCGGTTTACTTGGGCTGAGCGGGGAGCTCTGTTTTCAGTTCGTTGTGTCTACTGACTCCTGACTGCGTTAATCAGGGCTTCATGACGTTCAAACGCAGAAATGTTTGCAAGTGTGGTTTCTGCGATCTGACTCAATGCTTCGTGGGTTAAGAATGCCTGATGAGAGGTGATGAGCACGTTGGGGAAGGTGAGGAGGCGGGCGAGCACGTCGTCTTGCAGTCCTGATTCAGAGAGATCTTGAAAGAAAATAGTCTCTTCTTCTTCATAGACATCCAATCCAGCTGCGCCGATTTTTCCTCTCTTGAGTGCATCGATGAGGGCTTGGGTGTCGATCAGACCACCGCGCCCGGTATTAATTAAAAAAACGCCGGGCTTCATCTGAGCCAGCGAATTTGCGTTAATCATATGATGAGTCGAAGGGGTGAGCGGGACATGAAGCGAGATGATGTCCGATCGTGCGTAGAGCTGATCGGCTGGCACGTATTGCACTCCCAGGCGAGTCAGTTCTGGGTTGGGGCTCAGGTCAAATGCGAGAACTTCGCACTCAAAGCCTTTCATGATTTTAGCCATGACCGTACCGATGCGTCCTGTTCCGACAATTCCGCTGGTTTTACCGCAGAGATCAAAGCCCACGAGTCCATCGAGCGAGAAATTGAGTTCCTGGATGCGAGAGTGGGCGCGGATCATTTTTCGGTTCAGGGCGAGCAGCAGTGCCACCGCGTGTTCGGCAACGGCGTGAGGGGAATAGGCGGGTACGCGGACTACCTGGAGTCCGAGCTTTTCAGCGGCATTCAAATCGACATGATTAAATCCTGCGGATCGAAGCGCAATGAGGCGGACTCCTTCGGCGTGTAAGATTTGGAGAGTTCGCTGATTGAGTTGATCGTTGACGAATGCGCAAACGCTCGGAAAGCTCGCGGCCAGCTGAGCCGTGGCGGGCGTGAGTCGTGGTTCTAGGTAAACGATTTCGTGGCCCCATTTTTGGTTGGCCTGGTCGAAGCTTTGTCGTTCAAATCGATGCACGTCAAAAAAAGCGATCTTCATGAGTGGGTTCCTGTTGGGGAGAGTCTGCCGCCCTTTCACTGAGGTCCAAGTTTGATTCTTGAGGATGAGCATGCTAAAAACGCGCCTATGACGCCCAATCCGGTTTTGATTCAACCTTTGAGTTCAACAGAAATTTTGCTTGGCTGGAGCAATCAGGAGCAGTTTGCTCTGCCTTATTGTGAGCTGAGATTTTATTGCCCCTGTGCTGGGTGTGTGGATGAGCATACGGGTCAGAGAACCGTGGATCGGTCTGCCATCTCCCCTGAGATTCGTGCGATCGATGTTCGATTGGTGGGGCGGTACGCTGTGCAGTTGACGTGGACGGACGGTCATGACACCGGTATGTATCATTACGATCGCCTCTGGGAGCTTTGCCAAAAGCAGGGCCGTAAACTCACTACGTCCTAATTAGTCCTCGATCCGTAGGTCGCTGTGGAAGTGGCAAAGCGTGCTCGCTCATGGGTGAGTCCCGTCCGTGGGATCTCACGCGGAGTGTTTTCGAGCTAGGAGGTTGTATTCGTGGTTTTGACAGTTTCTTTTGCCGCCGGCGCGGTTGCCGCGGATGTGGATGAGTTTTCGGCTGTAGCGGTTTTTGGCGCGGCGGGAGGTTGAGGGGTGTTCGTCGAGCTCGGGGGTGAGCTGCGCTTGTAATCTGAGGTGTACCAGCCTGTCCCCTTGAGAGCAAAGGAAGTGCGACTCATGATTTTGTGGACCGGCGCCTGACACTCGGGGCACTGGCTTAAGGGCGCATCCGAGAACTTTTGCATGACTTCGTGGATTTTTTCACAACTTTCACATTGGTATTCGTAGATTGGCATGAAGAGAAAGGTAATGATCCTGACTGTTCTGTCAATAGACCTCACGGATTTTTTGAGGTACCGTCAATTGAAAAGGGAGACATTCCATGAATCAAACTTCATTTCGCCCCATTTCTACTGCTTTCACACAGCTCTTAGGTTGTGATTACCCGATTATTGGGGCTCCGATGTTTCTCGTAAGCAACGCGGAGCTGGTGGCAGCGGTCAGTACGGCAGGTGGGCTAGGCGCGACTCCTTCTCTGAACTGGCGGACCCCGGCTGAGTTTCGTGAGCAGATTCGAAAGATTAAGCGGATGACGGATCGACCCTACGGTGTGAACTTGATTGTCAATCAGGCGAACCCTCGGGTGGCGCAAGACTTGGAAGTCTGCGTTGAGGAGAAGGTCCCGTTGGTCATCACCTCACTCGGGAATCCGAAAGAAACGATCAAAAGAATGCACGAGGTGGGGAGTAAGGTGTTTTGTGATGTCACCACCTTGGCGTATGCCAAAAAAGTAGAGGGTTTAGGTGCGGACGGCGTGATTGCAGTATCTTCCGGCGCAGGCGGACATGCTGGGCCGATCTCGCCTCTGGTTTTGATTCCTTATTTGAAGAAAAATATTAAAATTCCAGTCGTCGCTGCGGGCGGGATTGCTACAGGTGCCCAGGTCGCAGCAGCGCTGGTTTTGGGTGCTTCGGCTGTTCAGATTGGGACGCGGTTTATCACGACCCCGGAGGCTGCGGTGGATCAGGCTTATAAAAACGCGATTATCAATGCCGAGCCCGAAGACATCGTCATGACTAAGAAAATTTCTGGCACGCCTGCTGCTGTCATTAAAACACCTTACATTGAGAAGCAGGGGCTAGAATTGAATCCGATCGAAGCGTTTTTGTTTAAACACCCTTCGACCAAAAAATATATGAAGATGATTCGTTCCTACATCGGCTCCAAAGCCTTAGAAAAGGCAGTCGCAGGCCCGACTTGGAAAGAAGTTTGGAGCGCTGGGCAAGGCGTCGGGTTGATCGAAAACATCTTACCTGCTGCCGATGTCGTTGCTGAATTAGTTCGGGACTACTATGCCGCCTGTGAGCGATTGCCGCGGTAAAGTTCAGTTCTTTATTTTTCAGCTGGGTCTGAAGCTTTGGACGTAGGGGGCGCTGACTCTTGGACTCGCGCAAGAATCACCGCAGAAATATTGTCGGTGCTTCCTAGAGCGAAAGCCTGCTGCACGATTTCTTGGGCGACGATTTCTGGAGGCTTTGACAGGTGATGTTTATCAACCAGCTCAGCCACTCGTACATCGGACTGGAGGCCCTCCGTTACGCCGTCACTGTGAAGAATGATCGCTAAAGGGTGCTCCCTCTTGCAGTCGAGGAGGGTAACTTCGGGTCGACGAATGAGGCCAGGAACTCCCCAATCTCCGAGGGCTCGGCTGAGGGCGAGTTCGCCGTTAGTCCGAGGGATACCGGATGGAAATATTTGAACATTTCCCCCCATTTTTTCAATTTCTTGGAGATCTTCCATGGGGCGGTGGTCTCGGGTGAGTCGTGCAACGGGACTTTTCCTGAATACGGCAATGGCCCGAGAGTCTCCCAGGTTGACGAAAAAGATGCGGTGCCCCAGAAAAACGGCGATCACTGCCGTGGAGCCAGGGGGCCGAATCTTCAGGCCAGACAAGCTTTCGGGGAGGGATTCATAGGATTTTTTGAGCGAAACGTTTAAGTCCATCAAGCCCGTGAATTGGGCTCGGGCTTCGGGGGTGACGGATTCAAGGTCAAAGCTGGCTTCTAGGGCCAGTCGAACCTTCTCGTTGTCCTCGATTTCTGCGGGTGACAGGCGTGACAGAAAAGCTCGGATGATAGAGGGGGTAATCTTGGATGCCTCCTCAGCAATGGTACTCCCCAGGTGGCCGTCGAATACCCCTACAATTCCGAATTGATCAATGCCTAGTTGCTCCAAGAGCGGATCTGAGCTCTCTGCCCAATGAGTGAGGGTTCGATCTTCCATGTAACTGCGCTGGCCCTGGGCTGTAGAGTGGCCGACGTAATAGTGCTTGCCGAGGGGGGAGCCATGGGTTCGGAGTCCGTCAATTTGAGTAGGTAGGGACGAGACCAGTGAGGGAGCCGTACTGATTTGGTCGATGGTTTGCTGAAATTGTGCCCACCTGCGATTCGTTTGGAGAATGGTTTCCGCATGGACGCGGTCTTTCACGAGAAGGGCCTCAAATTCCGCAACAGTCTGACTCAACTGCTCAAAGAGGGCGGTCCAATAGGGGGATCGATACTCTTGATTAAATATTTGCGATAAAATTTTCGGAACAGCGGAAGGGATGTGATCTGGAAATTGGACCAAAATCTCTTGAACTCGCTTATTTTTTACCGTCCAACCAGAAATACTATTCTCAAATACGGGAGCTCTGAGTTCTCGATCCCTACTCATCGGTTTGAGAGGAAGGTCGTACTCAGTGTATGTCCAGAGTACCATGAAAAGCTCGTGATCAATTCGACCGTCGTGGAGGATTTTTTCGATAATCGCGTGCCTCTCGACACTCGGAATGGCAGCTAGACTGCGGCATTCGAGGGCAGGCAGTCCGCTGAGGAGAAAGCAGACGATGGAAATGAGTTTGGCAGCTGAGTTTTTGAATGCGGTCGATTTTAAAGGGTTCATTTTTTACCTAGCGCAAATTGATGCAAAAACCTGAAAAAGTCAATCCATAGAGTTTTTTTGTGCTTTCGGGACGGCTGCAGTGGCGCTGGTGAATCGTGCTTTGAGGGGTGCGATTTTGCTACCGATTTTTCAAGCGGATTGAATTTTCTTGGTCAATTTGTGTTTGTTCTGGCGGGGGCTGAAACGCTCCTAAGCGGTGACTTGATACTAGCTCTACCGTACTCGCTTGAGGGCCATTCTCCCCAGCCTCCTCAGAGTATCTGACCTCCATGCCGACTTGGAGGCGGAAATACTGTCCATGGAGTACGCTGCGACTATTGAAGTAAATCTCTCGGCCATCCTCGCTCTGGATGAAGCCAAATCCGCCGTCGTCTCGGACTAAGCGGAGGATGTGACCGCGAGGAGGTCTTTCAAGAGTTTTGACGTCCCTGCGCTGGCGGCGCGCGTAGTCCTCGAGCCCTCTTTGAGCGGCGTCGAAAGCATCTCGAATCGAAACATAGATGTCTTTGTGCGCCTTATTGATGCCAGCATCCCGGCTGACGGTGATTTCCTCGCCAGGAACGCGTAGGTCAATCCGAATGACAAAGAGGTTTCCCGAGTGATGGTGTCGGTTGGTTTTTGCGACGACGACCCGACAACTGGTGATGCGCGGATAGAATTGATCGAGTCGGTCGACACGCTCGCGGATTCGAGCTTCAACAGCGTCCGAGTGATCGACTTCCTTAAATGTAATTTGTAGAGGTACCTGCATAAGTCTTTATCTGCAGGTGCTGTTCCAGCGAAAGTTGGGGGCGCAGAGTCATCAGTCTCGCCGATAGGATTGAGTTAGGGTTTGGCTGCCGCTCTGGATTTGCGGATCGACAACAAGTAAATCAAAGTCGGCAGTGCGACGATGGCTGCTACGACGCAGGTCAGTTCACCTGCGACAGCGAGGGCTCCAAAACTGACAAATCCTTGATTTCGAGCGATTAAGAGGGAAATGTATCCTGTAATCGTTGAAAAGCTGCAGAGTCCTACGGCGCTCCCTGTGCTTCGAATCACTTGGAGAATGGGGGTGTTTGGGTCTTCCTTGTAGCGATGAAAGATATTGACGCCGTAGTCCACGCCAATGCCAAAAGTAATAGGTAAAGCAATGAAATTCAGAAAATTGATTTTAATCTGAAGCCCTAAGATGATTCCTGCGAGCCAGAGGACTCCTAAGAGCAGGGCGAAAAGTACTAGGCCGATGGTTTTTAGATTTCTGAAGAGCACAAACACTAAAATGACGACCGCAAAAAATGCAAAGAGCGTCGCTTTAGGGCCGTCCGAGGAAATGGCGCTGACCATGTCAGCGACAACGGCGTTGGAGCCTGCTACGGCTGCTCCCGGTTCGATTTGATCCGCCGCCTCTCGCAAGGTGGCAATGAATTGAATCAGGTTGTTGCCGTCCGCCATTTCGCCGTGTGCCCGTTTTGGGTCGACGACGACGAGTTTTCCAGAAGACCCATCCTGCTCTCGGAAGAGGTCAAGAATCAGGGCGGGGAGTTCTCGTTCTTCGATCGGTTTGAGAGTTGCTGGATTGAGGAACTGATCAACGAGTTCTCGGTCTTCCTGGGTGAGGTGCTTCAAAATGCGGGGGCTCAGAATGCTGCGGATTTCGGACAGGACTTCGAGTTTCTCCGGTTGTTGTGGGGGTAAAAAGTCATCCAAGGTTCTCACCTGATCGATGAGGTTGTCTGCGGCATTGTCCTTAATTTTTTGTTTGAGGAGAGCTGCAATTTTGCGGGTGTTTTCTCGGCTTTTGGGGAGGATAACCACGGGTCCTAAGTCTCTTTTGAGAATTTCATCCACATATTTGTAGTGGTGGGCCGAGCCGTGGCGGATGCTATCGCGATTTCGCAGGCGAGATAAGTCGGTTTCGAGCAGATCGGGCGAGATGCGTGAAAAAGTCATTATTGAAAGAATTGTTAAAGCAGCAGAAGTCGTGAAAATCACCCAGGGGTACTTCTCGATCATTTTGGCGACGAGCCCAGCAAGATAAGGTTTGGGTTGAGTTTTTGCTCGCTGAATCAGGGATCTTCTTTTTTCAAATAAAACCAGGTAGGCCGGTAGAACGGTGTAAGCGCTGATCCAGCAAAGGACCATGCCGATGAGTCCAATAATGCCAAACTGTCGAAATCCCCTGAATCCCGTTAGAATGAGTGATCCGTAGGAGAGTCCCGCGGCGAGTGCCGCCGTCCAAGTTGACGTTGCTGTGCGCGTAATCGCAAGTTGCGTGGAGATCTCCGGTGAGTGATGGTTTCGGCGCTCCTCGAGGTATCGAGCGAGATAGATAATTCCGAAGTTAATGCCATTGCCAATGATAATGCTTCCTAAGAATGCTGAGTTTGCGTTGAGGTATCCCACTGCAAAATAAGAGGCTCCAAAAGTCCAGAGCGTGCCGACGATCAGGCTGAGCATCAAAGCAAAGGTCGCGCGCAAGGTTCGATAAAAGAGAAGCATGCCGAGGGTGACGACCAAGGTAACGATGAGGGTTGAGATCTCTAAGTCTTCAACCAGGGCGGTTTGTTCTTCAATGAGCGATTCCACGTCGCCCGAGTAGCGGACCTCCAGATCGGGTGAGTAGGACTTAGGATGGAGTGTTTCTATGGTTTTTTCGACGGTGTCTTTGAGCTGGTTCGCGCCTTGAATCCCTGTTGCCTCGCCTGAGAGTTTGACGAGGAGGAGTCGCTTAGTTTCATCGCGATTGGCATAAAATCCGTTGGGTAAGTGGTCAAAGCCTGAGAGGTCGTTTTGGTACTTTTTTCTGAGTTCAGCGAAGTCCAGGCTAGGCTCAGGCAGATGAATTTCGCTAAAAATATTCATGGGATTATAGAGAGCGGTTTCGTAGTCGATCTTGTCGCGGACGAAGGTTCTGATTTTCTTAAGGTCTTCCAGGTTGAGATATAGGGCTTGGCGGTCTTTAAAAAATTTGAGCTCACGATCAATGCGGTACTCGACACCAGCGATTTCAGGGCGATGCAGTTTTTCAAGGGCGTCGGCTAGGTCTGTCACGAATTTTTTACTTTGCTCAGTCTTCGCAGAGAGAACGAGGACGGCTAGGGTGTCAATGGATCTCAGTCTGGAGGAGACCTCTTTGAGGTCGACGACGCTCCTTGCTGAGGTCGGTAGGAGTTCATGGATGTCGGTTCTTAAGTTTTTATACAGTTCAACAGAATAGTGCCCGCAAATCACAGCGAGTAGAGTTCCGAGTCCTGCTACGAGGCGAGCCTGTTTGAGAACGAAGTTTGACAGCCAATTCA
>CAINWE010000127.1 GCA_903854365.1 Oligoflexia bacterium | reverse complement strand
AATTAATCTCATTCCATTTAATGAACATTCGGGTGCCGAATACCAGCGGCCCGCTGATGAAACAGTGCGTCAATTTCAAAAACACCTAGTGGATCGCAAAATCACGGCCACCGTTCGCATTTCGCGCGGTCAGGATATTTTAGCTGCCTGCGGTCAGTTGAGAAGTATTTTCGGAACTGCGCGAGGAACTGAGCGGCATCGAGATTGGCACGCCACGAGCCCGGGCTCCTTGAATACAGTTTCTTGATTGAAATAAATCCCGAATTTGATTGTGAGTGTCCCAGCGGTTCTTACTCCATTGAGGGGCTAAACATTCGTCGTTGTGTGTTGCATTAGCGTAGAGGCGTTCTACGTAGATGGACGGCGACAAGTGCTCTAGGAAACGAATCAGCTGCTCGGTATAGGCTTCTAGGTCTAAAATAGGAAATGGTTCTTCGCGAAAGCGGCGAGCCAGTTCCGTGTTCTCAAGAATCATCAATTGGTGCAGTTTAACTCCTTGAATTTGAAAGGAGTTTAAAATTTGTGCAGCTTCTTCGGGGGCTTGGGATGAGTCTGTTGGGGAACCAAAAATGAGGTGTACACAGACCTGGACGTGAGGTGCTCGGTTTTTGAGTCGAGCGAGGGCGTCGAGTGAGGATTGTCGATCATGCCCTCGAGTGAGCCACTCGAGGGATGCGTTATCGAAAGACTGGACCCCGAGTTCGAGGGATACGTAGGATTTTTGTGCAAGGTCCTCCAGGAGATCAAGGACGGCGTCAGGTAGGCAATCGGGGCGAGTGCCGATACAAAGTCCATCAATTCCGGGTTCTGACAAAGCAGCTTGGTAGATTGACCTCAGATATTCAACATCCGAATAAGTATTCGTATAGCTTTGAAAATAAGCTAAAAAATGTTTGGCGCCAAAGCGTTCTCGAACGGCTGGGATGCGACTTCGAATCTGCTCTTGGATTTCGTCGCCACGACCTTTTTTACCAAAGTAGGAACTGGATCCGCGGACATCGCAAAAGGCACAGCCTCCCTTGGCTAGGGTTCCGTCCCGGGTCGGACAAGTGAGGCCGCTTGCCACGACCACTTTATAGGTTTTGCCACCGAAAGTATTTTGAAGGTAGCGATTGTAGGAGTAATAGCGTTCTAGTTCGATCATTGAAGGCAGGATCTTATCTCATTTTGGGTTGATTGCCAAAAAAATCGCCTATCTGGGCGGGCCAGATAGGCGACTGGAGTAGCACCTGCTTGGGGCGACTCAACTACTCGTGTGCAGCGGAAGTCGTAGCCAAAGCACATCCGAGATTTTGGCGGCAGTTTAGGCCAGACTGTGCACACTCGTTGTTGAGGGTCGTCTGGGTTCTGACTGCATTGTTAGCTGTGTCGACGTTAGCATACCAATTTCCTGCATCGTCAGCTGCGAAGCAGACGACTGGGGTATGGCTGCGGTCAGTCGCAACCGAGTCACGGGTGTTGCTGTCAGGGCGGGCAGCTGTACGGGGCTGTTGGTCATCGTTTGGCTGAGACCAGTAGTAGGGGTAATAGTAGCTGCCGTAAGAATAGGGGTAGTAGTAACTGCCATAATAGTAGGGGTAGTAGTAGCTGTAATACGGGAAGTAAGAACTTGTGTATGGCCAGAGACCCCAGCCGAGACCTAAGTCCCAAGCGCCAAGCCCGAGCCCGCCTAAGCCAAATAAAAAGTCGTCGGAATCACAATAGTCGTCATTATTGTGCTGCGTGCGCAAGGCGGCGGTTCCGGGAGCGACCGAGTGGGGGCGAGCTGCGGTTTGTTCGTGGGTGTTGGCATATTGGACGAATGCTTCTGCCGGCTTGAGGTTCTTAGGTTGTCTGTCTTCACTGAGTTGACCTAAGTTTTGGGCGAATGCGGAAGCACTCGAGAGAGCTGAGATCGCTAATAAGGAAAAGAATAGTTTCTTCATGGGTTAGCCTCGTTATTGGTTTGAATCACCAGTTCGGTTCGTTTTAAGTCCTGATTTTCAGGTGGTTTCGATCGCTATGCAGGTACAAGTGGTATGCCAGTCATGGGTATCGCAAATCAGTGGCACCCTGAGCCTGTGATGTGGGGTGGGATGTGAAATGGACATTTGCAAGCCGACCGCTAAAAGAAAGTGGCATCTCGGGAGTTTTTGTTTTAGACCATCGAACTGAACGTTTTTCTTCAAAAGGACCTTTTCATGACCCTCAAAAAGTACCCCGCAAAATCGATCGTTTCAGAGTCTTCCGTTCTCCCCAAGCATGAGGCTTCTGCCCAAGGCGAGGGGGAGTTTGAACGCGCAAAAGTGGAAGAAGCAGATGAAGAGCGTGAAGAAGCTGAAAAACGCAAGAAATCTCTCGAATTTGCTCAGCTTTTGGAGGGCTCGTTCAAGCAGACTCAGAAGCGTCTATCGTCTGGGGATCGCGTGAAGAGTGAGATTTTGTCCATCGGTAAGGAAGACGTCTTTGTTTCTACTGGCACGATGCATGACGGGATTGTGAGGCGGCAAGAGCTAGTCAATGCTGAAGGGCAGTTCACCCACCAGGTAGGGGATTGGATTGATCTTTACGTGACGCAAGTTCGTGGGTCCGAGATTTACCTCTCCCCGAAAGCCGGTGCCAATCAGATCTCAGAAGACCTCGAGGATGCATTTGATCAAATGCTGCCCGTGGAAGGGAGAGTGGCCGAAGTTTGTAAGGGTGGTTTTCGGGTCGCGATCTTGGGTAAGTTAGCTTTTTGTCCCATCAGTCAGATGGATGTGAAGCGAATTGAAACTCCCGAGGATTACGTGGGTCAGCGGTTTGAGTTTTTGATTACTCAACTGACCGAACGGGGCCGTAATATTGTTGTATCCCGCCGTAGGTTATTAGACGAGCAGAAGAGTTTGTCTCAGGCTACTTTTGCCGAGGAGCATCGCGCAGGTGACCTGATTTCCGGTCGCGTGACTAAGTTGGAAAAATTCGGAGCTTTTGTCGAGATTCAGGCCGGTTTGGAAGGTTTGGTGCATATCTCTGAGTTGGCGTGGTCGAGGGTGGGTGACCCAAAAGAGGTCGTTCATGTGGGCCAAGAGGTGCAGGTTAAAATTTTAAAAATTGAAAGTCTGCCTGAAATGGAAGGTCGGCTAAAGATTTCACTTTCTTTGAAGCAAGCTTCACCAGAGTCTGCGACACCAACGACTGGCGAAGGTAGTTCGATCGATCAGAGAGCTAGGCTGGAAAAAAATGATCCTTGGGCAGCGGTTGCGATGAAATTTCCTGTTGGAACTGTGGTCTCAGGTACGATTCAACGCAAAGAAGCCTATGGTGTTTTTGTTCAGTTGGCTGACGGCGTGGTGGGTTTATTGCCGAAGTCTAAGGCAAAAGAGGATTCTCATTTTCATTACGAAAAACTGAAGTTAAAAGACACAGTGACGGTGCAGGTCGATGAGTTGCGCCTGCAAGAGCGACGAATTTCTTTAGGGCTGCCGAAAGAGGAAGGCGAAAGGGATTGGAAAAGTTTTAACGCATCGGGTCAGGTCGCCGGCAGTGCCTTTGGGACTTTGGGCGATCAATTGCGAGCCGCCCTCGATAAAAAGAAGAAAATTTGAGGCTAGGCTGTGTTGTGAATGACACGGGTCAGTCTTGACATCGCTGAATTCTGCTAGAACTATTTCGCAATAGAATAAAATCATCTAAAGCAGTTGCTTTTATCTGAATGAATTACTATTCTATTGGTATAGATTTAGAGTGTCACTCAAAGCCTCGAGAGTTCTCCAGTCAGAGCAAGCTTGAGGAAAGGACTAAGAAGGGGAAGAAGATGAAAAAAGTGAATCTAGGCGTTTTGTCGACGGGGCTTTTGATTTCTATGGTGGTCGGGTGTGCGCAGGCTAATCCTCCTTTTTCGATTCCTGCTCAAAATTCAGCTTCAGGTTCGGGTTCAGGTT
>CAINWE010000126.1 GCA_903854365.1 Oligoflexia bacterium | reverse complement strand
ACCCGCTGGGAGGCGATTGGTACATCAATGCGGCACCCATCGTTGAATTTGGTTCAGGCATGAATACCCAGTATGGCGCCCGGCTAGGAACCCGTCTGCCGATTGCTCTCGGCGTCGTGTCGATTATTCCCCAAGTGAATATTGACTTTATCGCGGGGGGAAGGAATTTGATGTTTGGGTTGGGAATCTCTATTTAGCTCATCCTAAAAATACCCGATCACAGGTAAATTTTAACGGGCATTTTTCGGATGAAGAAAAAGGATGAGCCAAATTCGGATGATACTTTCTGAGTGCCTCCTTTTTGATTTCGGATGATGATTCTTTGGACGTAGTTTCATGCCTTAAATATTGCTTTAATGGGGACTAAGATACATGGATGTGGCCTCTGAGAAGCCATGGATAATGGGATGGACCCACCTGGTGTTTTAAACGGCGTCAAATTGCGCCAGAATAAATTTAATTAGATTTTATTCAATGAAAACAAGCAGGAGGATCCAGTTATGAATATTAGTATACTTGCAATCGATTTGGCAAAAGATGTGTTTCAGCTTCATGGAAATAGTGAGGCGGGTAAATGTGTTTTGCGAAAAAAAATAAGGAGATCGGAATTACTGCCATTTATCGCAATCTTGCCAAAGTGCAAAATAGTGATGGAGGCCTGCTCTGGGGCGCATTATTGGTCGCGCGAATTTGTAAAGCTAGGTCATGAAGCTCTTATGATCTCTCCTCAGTTTGTAAAACCTTTCGTGAAGACCAATAAAAACGACACCGCTGATGCTGAGGCGATTGCTGAGGCAGCGATGAGACCTAGCATGCGATTTGTACCAATTAAGGAAATCTGGCAGCAAGAGTTGCAAACGCTACATCGTGCACGCTCACTCATGATCGCTCAAAGAGTTGCTATCTCAAATGCGTTACGTGGGTTTTTACGAGAGCAAGGATTTGTCTGTAAAAGCGGTGAAAAGCCTCTTTATAGGCTTGTAAGTGAACTTTTGCGTGATGAAATAAAGTTCTCGGGTACTTTTAGAGATTTGCTCATGCGTCTATTGAGCAATATCGAAGGGGTTCAAAAAGAAATTGATCATTTTGAAAAACAGATTAAAAAGTTTGCAAGCCACGATGAGCGCTGCAAACGGATTCAAGAAGTTAACGGTGTAGGTCCCCTAACCGCATCTGCCATTATTGCTTCGATGGGTGATCCAAAAAACTTTAAGAACGGCCGTCACTTCTCCGCCTGGCTTGGGCTTGTACCTCGACAAAACTCAAGCGGTGGCAAGGAGCAGCTACTGGGGATCAGCAAACGAGGGGATAGTTACCTTCGATCGCTTTTAATTCATGGGGCGAGAGCCGCCCTGCAATTTGCCCACAAACACGAAGATTATAGGAGTAAGTGGTCACTGAAAAAAGTAGAAACCAGGGGAATGAACAAAGCTACTGTCGCACTTGCAAATCGAAACGCTCGAGTGATTTGGGCGATGCTCGCCAAAAACGAAGTTTATAGACCGATAGCGACTTAGAAAGGATTAAAGTTCACGCATTGCGAGGGCGAACGTTCCTCTGATGGCAAAAACAGGTAAGACCAGTCTCTTTAAAACCTTAACGCGCCTAAGACCATAAAAGGTCGTACGGATGACCAGGAAAAGAGAAGCGAAGCCCATCAAGACCAGAGAAAACTCATTCTCACGAAAAGGTCGGATATATGGCAGCAATCTAAAACCTAGTTTTTAGCTTTAAAGAGAATATATCTCTTGCGAACAGGGTGAGTCCATATATGGAGCGTCCCTAAAAAGGGATATTCAAGGAATGGATCAGCCATTTTAGAGTCGCCATTCGAAATTAAAAGGTGCAGTGAGTTT
>CAINWE010000125.1 GCA_903854365.1 Oligoflexia bacterium | reverse complement strand
GGAGTCCCGGTGGAGACGGGACGGATCTTCGCTAGGTCCATTGAAGGTCACAATTTATTTCAGGACGGAGAAATGTTTCTCAAAAATCGAGGTGAAAAGGGATCCCAACTTCAGGTGCTCCCTCCAGGGATTTACCGAATCAATCCTTATCTGTTTCGGGTACAAAAAGTTGCTGTCATCAATATTGAGAATAATCAAGTAGGCGTGATTGTCGCTCAGGACGGAGCCTCAATGACTTCTGGAAGGCTTCTCGGGAAGCGAGTAGAAGGACACAATCATTTTCAAAATGGTCAGGTCTTTTTAGAGCAAGGCGGGGAAAAGGGGCCTCAACTTGATATCCTACTGCCGGGACGTTACCGGGTTCATCCAAAGCTTTTTGAGGTCACGGTTCATGGTGCTACTTTGATTCCTACTAAAAAGGTAGGACTCGTGACTGCAAACGACGGAATGACTCTGGCTTCCACGGAGTATATTGCTAAGTCCATCGCAGGACATTCTGACTTTCAAGATGGGTCAGGATTCTTGAGCCATGGCGGGCAACGTGGGCCGCAGTTAGATTTTCTGAGGCCCGGCACTTATTACGTCAACCCATTGATGTTCTCCGTCGTTCTAGACGAAGTACTTGTCGTTCAGAGAGGCGAGGTAGCCACGATTGTTTCGAATATCGGAAAAGATCCTGCCATTGAAGTTCTGACGACAGCTATTGAGCCAACATCAGCTTCAGATGAGTTGAAGGGTGTCGAGCGTTATGTGGTCCCATCTGGGTATCGAGGTATTCAAAAAGAAGTCCTCGGACCAGGCACTTACTACTTGAATAAACTCGCTTTTACTTCTCATTTAATTTCGACGACGAACATCACGATTGACTGGGCAGATGAGAATCGCCACGGGAGATCACCGCGCGTATTTGATCCATTAGCGATTGTTTCGCATGATGGCTTTGAAATGACGGTTGAAGTGAAGGTGATTTTAAGAGTCCAACCGGAGCAGGCACCTCATATGGTCGCGAGAATCGGAACCATTGAAAACTTAGTAGAGCACGTAATTCATCCGTTAATTGATAGTTCGTTCCGAAATCAAGCGTCCTCCACAGAGGCGATGAAGTTCATGCAAGATCGTCACGTCGAACAGGCCAAAGCGGAACAACACGTCAGCGACGAACTGAAAAAGTACCACGTCGACTGTGTCAGTGTTTTGATTTGTCAAATCAAGCTCCCCGAGCGATTGATGCAAACCATGACCGACAAAGTCGTCGCGACTCAACAGATGTCGATGTTTGATGCTCAGCAGGAAGCTGAGGGTCGTCGCCGAGAAATGGAGAAAATCAAGGCTCAGGCTAATCTTCAACCTAACTTAGTCAAGGCTGAAATCGATGTCCAGATCGCGAGTCAGCAAAAACAGCAATCCATTATCTTGGCCGAAGGGCGGAGCCACTCCACCCGACTCGAGCAAGAAGGGGTCGCCGCAGGGATCGCCGCGCTCGGGAGAGCCGAAGGCGAAAAAATTCTCGCAATCGGCCAAGCCGAAGGTGAGAAAATTCGAGCCATAGGTCTGGCTACTGCCTCGTCCTATGAAAAGCAGGCAAGGGCGATTGGTCAGAATTCGCTCTCAACCATTGAGGTCATGAAACAGGTATCCGAGGGTAAGATTAAAATTACCCCCGAAATCCTGATTCACGGAGGTGGCACTCAAGAAGGGGCATCGTCTGCGAATATGCTCTCTGCCTTCATGGCAAGCCTGATCTTGGACAAAAAGAATACTCCGAACGATTCACCCACTCTCGAGTAAGCTCGAGTCCTTTAGAGCCGCCTCTCATTCATCTCAGTGAGGGGCGGTTCTTTCAAGTCAAAGCGTTCGCCTACAATCCAATCACGCCCGAGAGATGATCAATTTGAAGTGCTCGAACCCGGTGCCCAAGG
Organism: Oligoflexia bacterium; assembly: GCA_903854365.1. Taxonomy (GTDB): domain Bacteria; phylum Bdellovibrionota; class UBA1018; order UBA1018; family UBA1018; genus CAINWE01. Next base: position 1,900 of record CAINWE010000125.1, on the reverse strand, counting down.
TTCAAAATTTTTCGCTCGCATGAACTGCAAGTGACTCATCCACTCATCAACCCACTGAGGTCTCTTCCTTCTCGACTCGCGCAGGCGCTTTAAAAACCAATCCACTGACGCTCACCTGACTCTCGGTAGAATCCAACATTCCCGCCTGACCCGATCGCTGAAGGACCACCTCGCCGCTCGGAGGGGCAATCAACCCGGTGGCACTGACTCGTTCATACGGAATTCGCACTACCATTCTCACACTCGACCCCGCAATGCCTGCCGCAGTCACACTTCCGCCATGACTCTTAATCATCTTCTGCACGAGGCGCATCGACAGTCCGCTCTCACTCATCCAATGCTTCGTCAGCTCCTGCTCAGGACCGGTTTGAGCGGGAACCCCCAGTGACTCATCCTCCGCACCCTGCACAACCAACTCCACCCCTCTAAAACTCCCTTTTCCATAACTCACCGCAACCAAAACCGGAGCATCCGGACGAAGAGTAGACGCCACCTTGGAGATCATCTGAAACAACCCGCGCTCAAATCTTCTCACATCCAAGGTCACCCAAACCGGAATCGGGGGAACGGAAATCACCATCCGCCTCTGCGCTTCGGAACCAAAAAGAACCCGAGACACGTCAGTCAAGAGTTCGGACAAATCTACCGTTGTTTCGACCAAACGAGACTGCAGCTGATTAATTCCCACGATATCGTGCAGATCCTCTAAACTCCCTGAACAAATGGCAACACCCCGACGTACCGTATCTAATGTGTTGAGTTTCTGTTCCGAAGATCCATGTGCCCCATCGTCCTCAAGAAGGAGCTTACCTTCACTCAGCATCTCCAGAGGTCCCTTGAGATCTTCGACCAAATCCAGCATAAACCGATGCCGATTCTTAACTAAAGTATCCACATCCACGGAAAGCTTGCTCAGCACTGCATGGATATCATCGAACAGCCCTTTAAAATTCCACTTCGCCTCATCGACGGGTTTGCCTTCCTTCAGTAAATGTGCGTACTGATGCAGACTCTTCAAAGGCTTTTGAAACGATACATAATTCTGCAGAATGAGCAAAAAACTCAGAGCGAGAATCACCAACTGCACAGCGATCAAAACCGCGAGCGAACGTGACTCTTCAGGAGCTTTTCCATCCAAATGCAAGCCAGAAACCTGTCTATCGGCATTCGAAACCAGCGCCGATAGAGTCTTTAATAAATCATCCTGTAACGCCTGAATTTGCGGCTTCACATAGGCGTCTCGAGAGAACAACGTCGGCTCCACTTCGGTAATGGACTCAAGGAGATCCGTCAGTTTTCGCTTCAACTGTCCCTGAAGCTCGAGGTCGGCAGAACCCGGAGCTAGCCGATCGAGTTGAGCAATTCCGTCGTCAAACTTTTTCACCAATTGATCTTTCACTTCAAGGATCGCCGCAGGCTCGAGATTTCGAAAACCAGAACTCACTCTTCGATATTGCTCCAACCCAAGACTCAGGCTTTCCAGCACTTTTAATCGTTGATACAGAGGCAGCACCTTCGCTGTCCGTTGGCCAATCCCTTCAATCGCCTTCCAATGAATGGCCGTGGTCGATGCAATCGCGATCAGTAGACTCAAAACAACCCAAACGTAAAACTTCTTTGGCATGGCACTCCTTCTGCTCGACTGGGGCGGAAACCCAAGATCCCTTCAATTGCAAGTGAATTACGTCTCTTAGCACGAAAGGTTTCGAAAGATAAAAAAATAAATCTTTTAGAACTGCAACTTAACGCATTGCGTTTTAATTTTACCCCTCTGAAGAGCCGGTTCTGCATTGTTAAGACTCTTGAGAAAACCCAATTCCTGACGAAAAGACTACAGAGGTTAAAAACCTAATATGTTGGCTATCGTCGGAACCATCGTTGTCATCGCTTGTGTCTTTGG
>CAINWE010000124.1 GCA_903854365.1 Oligoflexia bacterium | reverse complement strand
TTCACGAGCTTACGGTGGGCAAAGGTTCAAGTTTGGGAGAGAATACCTGATCCCTAAGCCGTTTGATCGACGCGCTTTGTTATGGGTGGCTCCGGCCGTTGCGGAAGCAGCGATGAAGTCGGGCGTAGCTCGCAAAACCATCGATTTGGGTCACTACCAAGAGAGTTTAGAAACGCTATTGGGGTCTGCTTATACGGTGATGCGCGGGATTAAAAAACGCGTTCAAGGTGATTTGAGCGAAGGGACTGGGCGCCCCACGATCGTTTTTCCTGAAGGGGAGAATCCAAAGATCCTCAAGGCGGCTGCGATCATTCGCGAGGAAGGTATTGCCGAGCCGATTCTCTTAGGTCACGAAGACATCATTACTCGCATGAAAGAAGAACTCGGATTAGGAGAGGGTTTGCAGGGTGTGAAAGTGATTCGGCCTTCGACGAGTGATCATCTTGAAGCGTATACCCAGATCTTTTTTGAGAAGCGAAAGAGAAAGGGAGTCACGAAGGATCTTGCTCATCATTCCCTGCGGCAGACGAACTACTTTGGCGCCATGATGGTTGAACAGGGACATGCGGATGGCCTTCTGAACGGGATTACCCAGAGTTATCCAGCCGCCTTGCGGCCCGCGATGCAAATCATTGGAGCTAAGCCGGGCTCACGTTTGGTGGGTGTCTATATGATGATTTTCAAAAAGCGGGTGCTTTGGTTTGCGGATACGACCGTGAATATCCAGCCGAACGCTGAAGAGCTAGCTGACATTGCTATTCAAACGGCTGCTATGGCAAGAAGTTTTATGGTGCAAGAGCCAAGAGTCGCGATGTTGTCGTTTTCTAACTTCGGTTCCAACCCGCATCCGAACACAATAAAAGTCAGTCAAGCGACTGAGATTGTGAAGCGCCGGGCTCCTGGTTTGATTGTTGATGGAGAGATGCAGGCAGATACAGCAGTGAATCCTGAAATTTCTGCGCATTCCTTCCCGTTTAATCAGGTACCAGGGAATGCGAACGTTTTGATTTTCCCAGATTTAGGCTCAGGAAATATTGCTTATAAGTTAATGGCAAAGATGGGTTCGGCTGAAGCGATTGGCCCCATTTTGGCTGGGATGAATAAGCCTGTGTTCGTGCTTCAACAAAACTCCGACGTGAACGACGTCGTCAACATGGCGGCGATTACTGCGATGGAAATTCAGCTGAGAAAAAAGGAAGGAAGATCCGCTCATGCCTAAGCAAATCATTTTGACGCCTCACGCTCCTCAACCTATTGGGCCGTACAGTCAGGCTGTGCGAGTCGGAGATTTATTATTTTGCTCAGGGCAGATTCCGCTTGATCCTGTGACTGGGCAGGTGGTTTCTCAAGAAGTGGGCGAGCAGACTAAGAAAGTCATGGAGAATCTTCAAGCGGTTCTCGCGGCTGCGGGCCGTGGCTGGGAGTCCGTAGCGAAGACCACTATTTTTCTGAAGTCGATGCAGGACTTCCCTCGGGTGAATGAAATCTATGGGGCGTATTTTGCTGATCAGCCACCAGCCCGTTCAACGGTCGAAGTAGCGCGGCTGCCGAAGGATGTGCTTGTTGAAATTGAGATGATTGTACACTGTGGGTAAACGATACCCGTAAAATCTTTTATCTCCCTGCCTAGATCGTGTGCGTTGCGGTCTAGGTAGGTGAGAGTCTTTTGTGAGTTCAATGACTTGATTTCTTCTCAAATACTTCAAGCTGAGAAGTGGTGAAATGGAGCTCATTGAAACAACTTGACCAACAGAAGTAGGCGCACCCGCTCCTGTGGTCCAGAAGTTTGTCTCAGTTGGGGGGGGTCAAACTCGAAGCTTAAGGATTAAGCTCCGAGTACCGGATCTTGGTTTACGCGGTCTGATTTTCTGGCTTATAGGTCCGTTTGACCGGACGAGTCACAAGACCAGAGCGGATGCAACGGGTGCAAACTTTTACAGTTTGCGTGTTGCCGTTCACAACAGCCTTCATGCGCTTCAGATTAGGTAGCCATCGTGTCCGAGTCTTAATGTTCGAGTGAGAAACGAGGTTTCCGGTAGTGGGTCCTTTTTCACAATATTCACAAAAACGTGCCATAATTCAATCTCCTAAAGTACCTTGCGAGCCCAAGAAGGTAGTTGAAAGCTTTCGCTTTTGCAAGTTCGAAAAGACATGTTACCACTGTTCAGGTCATGAATTTGTACCAAAAACCCCAATTTAACCGGTTTACCCTGGTTTTACTTCGGACGCTTTTAGTCATGGGAGGGGGATTTTCGTTATTTTTGGCTTTTGCGTGCCTTTGGGCTGGGGATGTTTACGACTATCAAGACACCGTAGCACGGGGGAATTTGCCGCAGGTGGATGGGATTGTTTGCTTGGCTGGAGGGAGAGGCCGTATTGGGTTAGCCGGGGATATTTGGTTGCAATATCAGGAAATGTCTCAGGTGAAAAAATCCAAGACTGTACCGGTTTTGTATCTGGCTGGCATGGGGCCTCAGGTTCATTGGCTACAAGTGATCAAACAGTTTAAGCCTCAGGTTCAAAAGGTGATTGGACCGGAAAACGTGTTTATAGAAAATGAAAGCTCTAACACCGTAGCCAACGCAGTTTGGTTGGCTGAGTTTGCTCGAAAAAAAAACTGGCATCAGATTTTATTACTGACTTCCTCCTACCATATGAAGAGGGCTCAGTTGATTTTCGAGAAGGTATTGAAGACTCGCGGCAACTCGGTTCAGCTGGACACTTTATCTGTTTATCAGGATCCTTTTAGTCGGGCTCACTGGCGCTATGACACCAACGGGATGCGAGTCACCCTGTTTGAGTATGTGAAGTCTCTCTATTACAGGTTCGTTTGGCGCGGGGAGTAGCGAGGTCGCTGGGTTTCTGCACGCCAGCAATCGAGTCAAGGTTTAGCGAAGACGAGGCCGTGGGACTTGATTTGCGCCATGAGGCTATGGATCGCTTTGCATCGATGTGAAATCTGATTTTTTTCACTCGCAGTCATTTCAGCCAAAGTTTGAGTTTTGCCGGTTGGAACGAAAATCGGATCGTAGCCAAAGCCGTGCACTCCACGAGGGGAATCCGTGATCGTGCCTTCTAGTGTTCCAGTGGCATGAACTAAAATGCCTTCAATCACGAGGGCGAGGGTGCACGTAAAGAGCGCAGCGCGGTCCTGCTGGCCTTGCATTTCGCTGAGCAGAAGTTCGACGTTGACCTGGTCTTGAGATTGATGCGGTTTGGGAGAGGCATATCGATGACTTCGTACGCCGGGGCGCCCCTGGAGGGCTCGGACTTCGAGGCCCGAGTCATCCCCGAGGGCCGGATAGTGGCAGCCTTGATTGGCAATTCGAGCTTTGGCAGCCGCATTTTCGAGATAACTGGAGTGTCCCTCGACTCGGGCCAGTCCTTCTGGGTTTCGAATCATTTGCCCGACGGGAATCAAAGTGACTTCTGGGTAAACAGACAAGAGAGCTTGAAACTCCTCGAACTTATGTCGATTCAGAGAGGCCAACATCAATTGATTTGAAAGTCGCATAGGAGGTCTTTATCACAGGCTTCTTGATTCGCTCAAGCAATCTGTGGTTGTAGGCTCATTGATACGAAACTTCGTAAGCGTACCCGCTTAGGTTTGGGATGTCAGAGGTTTGAATCGTTTGCGATTGGATCCAGGGGGCAAAAAGTTCGATGACTTGAGCCTGAAGGGTGGCGTTGGCGTTTGAGTCTGTTCCACCACATTGAGTGCTGTCGAGATAGCATTGGTGCATCGCTGAAAAAGAGGGGGCGCAGGTGCCTTGAAATTGGTTAATGATTTGGACGGTAAGGAGGATGCTGCCTGAGAGAGGTAAGGTGTTGTCTGGAGGCGAGGTCACACCAGGATTGGGAAGGATCGTTCCTGTTTCGTTGACGAGGAGATTTCTTTGGCAAGCAGGATCTTGCCAAAAAGTGCGAGGCGTCGTGGTTTGCGAGTAGCTGAGATGATTCGATGAGTCTAGATAAATGGGGAAGCCCTGGGTACCTGTGGGAGCGGCGAGCCCAGCTAGACCGCTGGAGGCGTCTGTGACCCAAAGAGCAACTGGATTTGTAATGTATTGGCTGATGAAGTGCGGGATTTGATCAGTCGGAGCATCTTTTTCGACGGTGGCAGAGAGGGTGGCGTAAAATTTAAGTGACTTGGGTTGTGTCACGTAGAAGCCGTTTGTCGAGCTGGTCGGCGTGTTGTTCGAAGCGCTTGTCGGTGAGTTTGTTCCGGGGATAATCAGATTTCCAAGCCTGCAGCTGGAGCAGATCATTGCCAAACCGAGCATCCAGAGGTCATTTTTCTTCATCAACTCCCTTTCGGAAAGTTCGCTGAGGCACTAAAGAGGAATGGCTTGCACTTCTTGTTTTTAGATGCTTTTCGCCTTTTCACAGATTCACGCTTGGGATAATTTCGAGAGATGCTTTTGAGAGTCGGTATGCAGTGGTTTTTGTTGGGATGGCTCGTGCTTGCGATGACGGGTCTGGGTTGCCAGTCGAAGCGAGCTTCTGACGCAACTCCATTACGGAGCGTGAATTTGGCAATTTGGTCGAATTATCTGCCGACTGAGCTTTTGCAAGAGTTTGAGAAAAAGCATGGAATCCAAGTTCGAGTTTCGCATTATTCTTCGAACGAGGAGGTGATGGCTAAATTAGAGACGGGGTCATCGGAGTACGATTTGGTGGTGCCCTCTGATTATATGGTGAATGCAATGATTCACTTGGGGCTTTTGCGGGAATTAGATTATTCCCGTCTAAAAAACGTTAAAACTCTTGATCCGAGATTTTTAAAAAAAAATTATGATCCCGAGAATAGATATTCCTTACCTTACGATTGGGGTAGTACGGGAATTGTTATCGATCACGCGCAGTACCCGGGCACCATCACTAGCTGGAAAGAGCTTTTTGAACGTCCCGACTTGGCTGGGAAGTTATCTCTCTTAGACGACTCGAGAGAGGTGATTGGCGCGGCGTTGAAATCATTAGGGTATAGTTTGAACTCGATCGATGCGAAGCAGTTAGGTCAAGCGAAGGAGCTCTTGGTGAAAGTGAAGCCTCGTGTGAAAACTTTTACTTCCGAGCCGTTGACCCCACTTTTGAATCGCGAAGTTGCGGTTGCTCAGATTTTTATGAGTGATGCGCTGCAAGTCCGGGCGATGCGTGGAGAGGTGATCGAGTATTTGATCCCTCGGGAGGGGGGGACGCTCTGGATCGATCATTTAGTGATTCCTAAGCAGGCGAAACACCCTAATGAGGCCCATGTTCTTCTGGATTTCCTTTTAGAGCCAAAAACTAATGTTGAAACAGTAAAGCGCGTCTGGGTGGGGCCGACGAATCGAGAAACTGCGCAGCTTTTACCTCCTTTGCTTCGTGAAAATCAGCATCTTTTCCCGCCAGAGAGAAGTTGGTCCGCTCTAGAAATGATCCAGGATTTGGGCACTTCTGGGGTGATTTGGGATCGCCTTTGGACAGAATTTAAGGCGCTTTAAGTAGTCTTTTTCTGTTCGTTTTCAGTGGGTTCTTAATCTCCTATTTTTTTAGTCAGATGAAAAACCGACTAGTTATGTAGTGTATAAGTAATTGAAATCAATAGAAATTTTTTAAAGTCGGCAAAATTTGCTCCGATAGGTGTTTTGTAGGTCATGCATGGAATGCCCACCTACTCACTCAAGGAGGAAAAGAAAAATGTTATTACCAGGAGGATAAACTTATGGGATTGAGAATTAATACAAACATTCAGTCGTTGATCGCACAAAGGAATTTGTTGGCAAATGGCGAGCACCAAAAAGTTGCACTCGAGC